>JBEKXM010000032.1:0-15204 GCA_049512115.1 Tepidisphaeraceae bacterium
ATCCGTTTACCAACGAGCAACTCGACCTATGGCAGCAGGTGCTCGAACATCGCTACTGGTTTTGCCACAATCACGGAATCCGCTTTCTCGTCCTCATCCCCCCAGACAAGCAGAGCGTTTACAGGGAGTACATGCCCGAGCAGTTTTCACTCCTTGGCCCGCAGAGCCGCCTCGACCAGCTCATCGAACGCCTCCGCGTAACCCATTCCCCCGTCGATCTGCTCGATCTGCGCCCGACTTTGATCCAGGCCAAGAAATATCATCGCGTCTATTTCAAGACCGACACCCATTGGAACGATTACGGCGCCTTCGCCTGCTATCCCGTCGTTCTCGACGAGATCAACAAACTGCTGGGCATAAAAATGGTTCCCCAGCCGGCGAGCGATTTCGTCGCCGCCTCGACGGTCCGCTCCGGCGATCTGGCGGGTTTTATGAACCTGTATTACGAATACAACGAGGACTGGCTCCACTTTATCCGCCGCCGTCCCTTTCCTCTCACTTTCTCCCTCGACAACCCGTTCACGCCCGTCATAACGAAAGGCGACCCTCACGGGCCCAGGATGTACGTCCTGCACGATTCCTTCGGCAATTATTTCGGACCGTTCCTCGGACCGCATTTCAGCCGCGCCGACTGGCAATGGACCAACGTCTTGGGCGGGCCTTTGGTGCTCAAGGCCAAGTCCGATATCGTGATCGACGAGTTCCTTGAACGCATGTTGTATTTGCCGCAGCCGTTTGATACTGAGGACGTTCGCGATACCCCGTTGCAAGGGCGATGAGAATATGTCCACGACGCCCGCGACAACCATGGCGCGGGTTGAGCGGCAGGGGGCTTTCCTCCCGCCGGCCCAACGCCGCGCTCATTGCCGCCTGACGCTCGTGCGCGTCCTGGCCGCGCTGTTTCTCGCATCGCTGTTTCTCCCGCTCATCGGACTTTTCTTTCATTGGGACCCGGCCGGCGCTTCCAACGAGAACCGCCGGCTCGCCGAACGGCCCTTACTTCCCCGCTCTTTTAACGACCTCACCCGCTACTCCGATGGCTGGCTCGCCTTCTACCGCGATCATTTCGGCCTGCGCAATACCCTCATCCGCTCCGTCGCCCTCACCCGAGTCCACGGCCTGGGCGACGAGATGGACGGAAACGTCCTTATCGGCAAAGAGGGCTGGCTCTTCCTCCGGCCCGACGGCGATCTGAATTTCATCACCTACCGCGGCCTCAATCCGCTCTCCGACGAGCAACTCGACGCCTGGCAGAATCTCCTCGAAAAACGCAACGCCTGGCTCGCCGCCCATGGCATCCCCTATCTCGTCGTCGTCCCCCCGGACAAACAAACCATCTACCCCGAACGCCTCCCGCCGGAATTAGCCCCCGTCCGGCCGGAATCCCCCCTGGACCAGCTTGTCAATCGCCTTCGCCTGTCCCATTCCCCAGTCCATTTTCTGGACCTGCGCCCGGCCCTGCTGGCCGCAAAACCCTCCGGACTCCTTTATCACAGGACCGACACCCATTGGAACGATTCCGGCGCGTTTGTCGGCTACCGCGAGATTATCCACGCGGTCAAAGATCTTTTGCCTCAATGGAATATCGTCCCTCAAACCCTCGATGATTTTACGGTTGGGCCGCCCGGCCCGGAGGTCGGCGATCTCGCCAGGATGATGGACATGCCCGATCAATACCCCGATCGGGGATTTCCTCTCATCCGAAAGAAGTTTTATCCCGTGGCTCCAGAGCTGTCGGATACCCACAGAGTCTTCACCATCGACAATCACGATTCAAAACTAAAACGGCCCAGGCTGGTTTTTTACCGCGATTCATTTGCCATCGGCCTGGTCCCGATGCTCGGCCCCCATTTCAGCCGCATCGCGTACGCGTTCCAATACTCCATGGACCCGGCCCTGATCCTCCAGGAAAAACCAGATTTGGTCATCGACGAATTCCTCGAGCGCAATCTCTATCTCAATCCCCCAACCGATCCGCCGGCAATACGCGCGGTTACCCCCCAATGAGCAGGGTGCGCCTGGGGTATCGCACCTTGGCGCCAAAGCCGCTAAACTATATGGACTTTGCAAGGGAAGAGATTGGCATGAATCGAAGTGGACCGTCGCCCCTGGCTGAGGGGTACGCCGCGGCGCTGCTCGAACGCAGCGCCCTATGCGTGACGGACTTTTTTTCGCACTTGAACGATCGATTTCCCACCGCCCCGCCCAAGCTTCTTGAGGCGATCCAATACAGTCTGATGGCCGGTGGAAAACGCTTGCGCCCGGCGCTCGTCCTGGAAAGCGCCCGCGCCTGCCAGGATCACCCGCAAGCCGCCGAGCCCTCGCCAACGGTCATTGCCGCCGCGGCAGCCATGGAGCTTATCCACACCTTCAGCCTCGTTCACGACGATCTGCCGGCCATGGACGATGACGACCTGCGCCGCGGCCGGCCCACCAGCCACAAGGTCTACGGCGAGGCGATGGCCATCCTGGCCGGCGATGCCATGACCACCATCGCCTTTGAAATCCTCGCCGCCGATGCCGACCCGGCGCTGGTCCCAGCCCTTGTCGGTGAATTGGCCCGAGCCTCCGGGCCCTCCGGCATGATCGGAGGCCAAGTCATCGACATGGATGATCAGCCCCCACGGAATCTGGCCGAACTGCAACGTCTCCATCGCATGAAAACCGGGGCGCTCTTGACCGCCTCCTGCCGCATGGGCGCCATCGCCGCCGCCGCCGATTCCCTTCAGGTGCAGGCTCTTGACGCCTTTGGCCGGCATCTTGGATTGGCCTTTCAGATCGTTGATGACATTCTCGATCAGACCTCTACCCCCCAGGAGCTTGGAAAGGCCACAAAAAAGGACGCCGCCAAAGGGAAGGTGACTTATCCCATGCTGATTGGACTGGAGAAAAGCCGTGCCGAGGCTCGCCAACACCTTTGGGCCGCCTTGGCCGCAATCGACCCATTTGCCACGCGCGCCAAGGGCTTGCGGGCCTTGGCCGTCTTTGTCGTCGAAAGAAACAAATGAAGGCCGAATTGCTAAACTTTGCCCAGGTTTGGCATTCTCCCCATTTACTCCCGCCGTCCAGCACGGTACAAAAGGGGGGCGAGGGCTGAAAATGCGGTTGGGAGTTGCATTATTTGCAGCGCAATGTCGCATGGCCGCAGTTGAATCTTCCGCCAAGGGTCGCGGCGATGCCCGGGCAAGGATGCTCGGTTTGCAGGAGATCTGTTTATGGGATTGCTGGAGTCGATTCACGTTCCGACGGACATTCGTCGTCTTTCCATGGATGAGTTGACGACCCTTGCCGCCGAAATTCGCGATCGCATCGTTCAATCGGTCAGTAAAAACGGCGGCCACCTCGCCAGTAACCTCGGCGTCGCCGAGCTTACTATCGCCTTGCATTATGTTTACGACCTCGGCCCCTTTCCAACCGGGCCGGACTGGCTCCTCTGGGATGTCGGCCACCAGTGCTACGCCCACAAAATGCTCAGCGGCCGAACCGCCATGTTCCCAACCTTGCGAAAGAGGGGGTCCATCGGTGGATTCCCAAACCCCGATGAATCACCCTACGACCTCTTCGCCGTCGGACATGCCGGCACCGCCATCAGCACCGCCGTCGGAATCGCCCGCGCGGGCGATCTCATGCGTAAGCCCGGCAACGTAATCGCCGTCGTCGGCGATGCTTCCATCGTCAACGGCCTGGCCTTCGAGGGGTTGAACAACGCCGGCACCCTCCGCCGACAACTTCTGGTCGTCCTCAACGACAACGGCATGAGCATCAGTCAACCCCAGGGCGCCTTCAGCCAGTATCTCGAACGTGTCCGCGTCAGCACCACTTACGGCGAAGCCAAACGACTAGCTGAGAAATTTGTTGGACGCCTGCCCCCAACCGTCGGCCACACCGTCGAGCAGGTTTGGCGGCACGTCTCCGATGGCGTCAAGAGCGCCATCTGGCACGGCCAAATCTTTGAAACCCTCGGTCTCAAGTATTTCGGCCCCGTCGACGGCCACGACATTCCCGGCCTCATCGACCTGCTGGCCGAGATCAAGCACGTCCAGGCTCCCGTGCTCCTGCACCTGAAAACCGTCAAAGGCAACGGCTACGAGATCGCCAGTTCCGAGCCCACCCGCTTCCACAGCCCCTCGGCTTTCCAGGTCAACGGTTGCCGCGTCGAAATCCTCAAAGGCCCGGGAAAATCCTGGACCTCCGCCTTCGCCGATGCCATGATCGACCTGGCCAAAAAAGATCGCCGCGTCGTCGCCCTCACCGCCGCCATGCCCGACGGCACCGGCCTTTCCAAGTTCGAAAAGCAAATCCCCGACCGATATTTCGACACCGGAATCTGCGAGAGCCATCTCACCGCCATGGCCGCCGGAATGGCCAAGGCCGGCATGCGACCCTTCGCCGCAATCTATTCCACTTTCCTCCAGCGAGCCTTCGACCAGGTCTGGCAGGAAGTCGCCCTCAACCATTTGCCCGTCTGCTTCTGCATGGATCGCGCCGGGTACGTCGGCGACGACGGCGCCGTGCATCACGGATTCATGGATCAGGCCTTCCTGTGCCCTCTGCCGGGAATCGTCCTGATGGCCCCCAGCGACGAAGCCGAACTCAACCGCGCCCTT
Source organism: Tepidisphaeraceae bacterium (assembly GCA_049512115.1). Classification (GTDB taxonomy): domain Bacteria; phylum Planctomycetota; class Phycisphaerae; order Tepidisphaerales; family Tepidisphaeraceae; genus PALSA-1353. The sequence continues at coordinate 4,608 of JBEKXM010000032.1, forward strand.
CGCCTGGCATTGTCCCTCGAAACCGTCACCGCCATCCGCTATCCGCGTGACAACGTCCCGGAAAGGAATTTCGAGGAAGTGATCGATCCCTCGCTTCAGTCCGACGCCGGCCGGGAATGGCACGTCGGCCGCAGCCGCGTCCTCCGCGACGGCGCCGACGCCACCGTCATCGTCTACGGCGCTCTGGCCGAGAATGCCATGTCCGCCGCCGCCGAATTGGCCAACGACGGCCTCGACGTTGAAATCATCGACGCCCGATTCTGCAAGCCCGTCGATGCCGAGATGCTTTCCCGCGTTCTTCGATCCGGGCACCCCGTCTTGACGGTTGAAGATCACTCCCTGCAAAACGGCTTCGCCTCCGCTATCATCGCCCATGCCGTCGCCCACGGCCTGCCGACGACTCACGTCACGCCCCTCGGCATGCCCGATCGCCTCATCGCCCATGCCACGCGCAAACAGCAACTCGCCGAAGTCGGCCTCGACCCGGCCGGCATCGCCCAAAGCATTCGCGACGCGATTCGCAAGGCAGAGACCGTTCCCTCCGAACCCTCGAAGCCGACCGTGGAGGTGTCGGTGCGAAACGCCAGAACCAAAAAGGCGCTGGCCGGGCAGGAGGGCTGACCGGTTCTATTCTCGGCGAGTTGCTTCGCACACCCCTCAAAGCCGCGGGATTGCCATCCCGCGGTCTTCGAACCCCACGCCAATCTTTCCCCTGCATGCCGGCAAATCAGCCGGCCGGAGATTCGCCTGCTCCTCGCTTTACGGATTCGATTGCGGAGGCGGAATTTGCATATGAGCCGCCTTGGAACCCAGGATCGAGATTCCAACAATCGCCAGGATCATGATCAGCACGGCCAGACCCAACGCGATGATCGAGCAGATCACGCCAGTCTTGGCCATGCTGCCGCCGCCCGCTTCCCCGCGCAGGACCTTCCCCCGGGCGACCAACCCAAGCGCCAAGCCGATGATTCCGCACGGCAACGAGATGTACCACAAGCAAAACAGCACCAGCGATACGATCCCCAGAACCATGCTGGCGACCGACATGCCGGTGGGAAGCGACTGAGGCGACTGAGGCGTCTGGTAATTTGGAATCTGTGTCATGTGGCCCATTCCTTCATAAGATGTGCTCAGGGGCGCCCAACTGCCCTTTGGCGGGCGCCATCCAACAGCGCAGTCTAAGGGGAGCGTTGAAGCACGTCAATTTTTCGATCTTTTTTCACCATCGTACAAAGTTAGGTTCCCTTATTTCTTTCCAGCCAGTATTCGCGAAACGCCTGCAAGCGCGGAAGGCCTTCGCGATCCTTTGCCCGGTTGGCGGAAATCTTGCTCGCGACGATGTCGTCAGGATGACAAACCGGAAATCCCTCGACGTTCACGTGACGACGCCATGCGTCCTCGAACCGTTCAATTCCATCGGGGGCGAATACCAGGTCCAAATCGAAGGGACCATCTTTGAGTTGGACAAAATCCTTTCCACGCTCAATCTCGCGGGCTTGCGCTTCGGTTAACTTGAATCCCAGTTCACGCAGGGAGGATATCAACGATCGGGCATTATCCGCGCTCTTCTCGATGAAGAGGTCGGCATCCTGCGTCGTGTCGGGAAATCCCAGAAGTATCGCGCCCGATTTGCCAATGAACAGGTATCGCACGCCGTTGCGAGCGAATGCGTCCCTGATTTCCTCGGCCTGGCGATATTCAAACGCGGCCATATCCTAACCATGAGGGAAGATTCTCTTCACACCATTTGCGATAATCCGCCATGGTGTCGAATGCCCGGTATTTGGCGTCATCCAGCACCGGCTTGTACGTGTGGATGAAGGCATATTTCATGCGCTGCTCCAGCGTTCGACGCGCGGCCGCCTCGAATTCGGCAAGCCAGTCGGCGGGAATTTCCGGCGTTTGCTTCATCTCTCGGATTTTACGTCGGCGTTCTCTGGATTAATATAGGAAGCCTGTTTTCCGAGGAACGGTCCATGAGCTGGTCTTTGCACCGCTGCATTCTGGGTTGTTTTTGCGTTTTGCTCGCGACGACGTCGTTTGCCGACCCCCCGGAGTCCATCAATCTTCGCAAAACCGTGATCGTCCAGGTCGTCGCCCAGGCCAAGGCGGCCGTGGTGAACATTTCCACCACCAAGATCATCCGCCGCTGGGTCAGTCCGTTCGGAAACGATCCGTTTTTTCAACAGTTTGGACAGGTCCAGGACGTGCCCGCCAATTCGCTGGGCAGCGGATTCATCCTCCACCCCGACGGCTACGTCGTGACCAACAATCACGTCGTCGATCGGGCAACGGAGATTACCGTCGAGCTTGACGACGGCCGAAAGCTCCCCGCGGAACTGATCAGCACCGATTCCGAAGCCGATCTGGCCCTGCTCAAGATTTCCGATAGGCATCCGTTTCCCACCCTCACGCTCGGCGACAGCTCCGATTTGATGATCGGCGAGCCGGCGATTGCCATCGGCAATCCATTCGGATACAGCCACAGCGTCAGCACCGGAATCGTCTCGGCGCTTCACCGCGATCTCAACAATGTTGAAAACAACCAAAGCCTGGGCAATCTCATCCAAACCGATGCCGCGATCAACCCCGGCAACAGCGGCGGGCCGCTGCTGAACGCCTACGGCCAGGTCATCGGCATCAACACCGCCATCCGCTCCGACGCGCAGAACATCGGTTTTGCCATCGCCGTCAATCGCCTGCGCGATTTGATCCCCCAGCTCATGGACCCCGCCCAGGTGCGGAAGCTGGAAATCCCCCTCAAGCTCAAGGAACGCCGCGAAATCTCCCCGCCGGCGAACGTTCATTGCACGATCGTCACCGAAGACGGCTCGCGGATCGTTCGCGACATCAACGGCATCCAGCCCCGGAACATCGTCGATGCCTACGATCTGCTCCTGTCCGCCAAGGCCCCAAACGCGATCGCCATCGAATTCACCGACGGCAGTTCGCTGCATCTCGTTCCCACACCCACGCCGCTTCCCGATGCGGTCTTGCAGGCCAAGGCCAAGCTGGGCCTCACGGTTGAGCAGCTCACCCCCGAACTCGCCCAGCGCTATCATTTGAATCAAAACCAGGGAATATTCATCGACGCCGTGGCCAGGGACAGCGCGGCCGAACGCATCGGCATTCGGCCGGGCGATATCCTGGTGCTACTGGGGAATTATCCGATTTTGACGCTTGACGACTTGGCGGCCCTGCTCAAGCGCCTGCCGCCATCGGGCCGCGTGGGCATCGCCGTGATCCGCGACGACCAGCTTGCCAAGGGCGTGCTGGATTTGGGAGAAGCGGAGAACTAAAGACTCGAATTTCGAGTGTCGAGTTTCGCGTTTTCATCCCATGCATCTCCTCCTCGCCCCCGACAAATTCAAATCCTGCCTCAGCGCCGCCGAGGTCGCGCACGCGATGGCCGCCGGCGCACTCCGCGCCGATCCGCGCGCGACAATCGACATCTGTCCCATGGCCGACGGCGGAGAGGGAACCGTCGATGCCTTGGTGGCCGCCACCGGCGGCCGATTCCTCACCCGCAGGGTCACCGGGCCTTTGCCCCAGATGAAAGTCGAGGCTCGCTTCGGCCTCCTCGCAGACGGCAAGACCGCTGTCATTGAAATGGCCGCCGCCAGCGGACTCGCCCTGCTCCGGCCCCAAGACCGCGATCCGGCCCGCACCACGACCTTCGGCGTCGGCGAGTTGATGATGGCAGCCGCGAAGATCGGCGCGACGCGCATCATCCTCGGCATCGGCGGCAGCGCCACCATCGACGGCGGGATCGGCTGCGCCCAGGCCTGCGGTTTGCCCGTCATCCTTGAGGACGGCCAAGTCTCCTCCCCCGGCGAACCCCTGGTCGGTGCCGACGTCGGGCGCGTCGTCCTCATCAACCATGGGCGCGCAAGTCCGATCGAAAAAATCCGCATTGAAGTGGCCTGTGACGTCGCCAATCCCCTTTGCGGCGACCACGGCGCCGCCGCGGTTTACGGCCCCCAGAAAGGTGCCACTCCCCAGCAGGTCCGCGAATTGGATGCCGCCCTGGCGCAACTTGCCCGGCGAAACGGCAAGCTCGAGCAAGCCGATCTGCCCGGCGCGGGAGCGGCGGGGGGGCTGGGCTTCGCCATGGCCGCATTCTTCGGCGCCCAACTCAAACGCGGCGTCGAGATCGTCATGGACGCGGTGGGCTTTCGCCAACGTCTGGCCGGCGCGGATTTTTGTCTCACCGGCGAAGGCAGGCTCGATCGGTCGAGCCTGAGCGGCAAGGTGGTCGGCAGCGTTGCCAGTGCCTGCCGCGATGCACAAATCCCCTGCATCGCCCTCGCTGGATCGATCGAGCCTGGCGTGGATTTCGGTTTCGAGGCCGTCACGATCGGCGATGACACGATCACGCACGAACAATCGATACAACAGGCCCAAACGCTGATCGCCGCGAAAGTGGAAAATATTCTGCGAAGCCGATTGTGACGGGATCACGGTAGTGGGCGCGTCGCCGGCGCGCCCGGAACCGTGGCCGCGGGAACCCAGCTTGCAATATCGCGGAATTGGCCGCCTTGCTTTTGCTCGTTCCTGGGTCGGTGCGAGCCATCGCCGATGTAGAAGCTATAGGCAGGCTGGCCGATTCGGAAGAACAATCCGTCCCTCATCCAGCAGCGCGAATAAACCAGCGGCCGATCCGAACCGTCCGGCAAGCCGCCTTTGACCAGCGCATACCCCAAGGTTTGCTTGCCATCCCCCCAGGGATCGACAGGCACGTTGGGGAGATAACCGCCCAGCTCCTCCAGCGACTTCGGCCAGTCGCCGTTGTCAAAACGGTAGAGGTGGCACGCCAGCGACATCCCCGCCATGCCGCGCTCGGCGTTCACGCGATTCTCTGTCTCGATGAGGCGATCCATCGAAGCCTTGCTGAAGTTTTTAGCCTTCTCCCCCTCGGCGCGCAAGGTCTCGTTCACCTCGGCTTTGGCATCCTGTTGCTTGAGCAACTGCCCGATCAACTCCCGCGCGACGCCGGCCTGAAGGTCTTTGCTGTCGCCGGGATCCTTGGTCAAAACGACATTGGACGTGATGACCTCAAACCGCCCACAAATTTCCTCTCGAACGCCAATGCTAACCAGCAGGCTGATGAGCTTCTTGTTCGATCGATCCGCCAACATGTCCGCCAAGTGCCATTGATCGAGGAGGGTTTCGATGGCGGCGGCATCGTCGCCCTGGAGGTGCTGATAGAGCGCCGCATCGGCCAGTTCGTTGCTCAAGTTGCGGCACTCATTCAGGTAGCCCTGATCTGGCAGCTTCAAAAGAGGCCAGTTTGCATGTTCGATTGACCGTGCCTGATGTGCCAGTGCGCGGGCTTCGGTGTTCGCAGCAAAGTCGATTTTCTCCATGCGCTGCCATTCGGCGGGATACGGCGGATACTCGCCGTATTCCAAATTGGACGCCGATGGCGACATGATGTTGGCAGCGTCGTTGTCGCGGACCAGCTTCGCCGCCTGTAGATAAAGCTTGGCCGCGTCCTCGGCAGGCTGAGTGGCCTGACCGCCGGCGGGCACGGTGGAGGCCAGCGGCAGCGGGCGGGTCGTCGGCGCGCCCGGAACCGTAGCCGCGGGAACCCAGCTTGCGACATCGCGGAACTGCCCGCCGTTATTTCGTTGCGAGGTCGGCAGGTTGGACCCGTAGTCGTTGTAGTAACCATATTCCGGCTGGTCCACGTGGAAGAACATTTCATCGCGAGACTCGCACCTGCAGTACACCAATGGCCGGTCCGATCCGTCGGGCAAGCCGCCTTTGATCAGGACATATCCGAACGTCTGCTTTCCGTCGCCCCACGGATCTTTCGGCAATCCGCCGGGCAACATGGATGCCAGTTCTTCCGCCGACTTGGGCCATCGATTCTGCTGAAAATAAAAGACGTGAGATGCTAGCGACATGGCCGCCATGGTCCGTTCCGCGCCGATGCTGCGAAAAGTCTCCTTCAAGCGGGCGACGCGGGTTGGATCCTGCGGAGGGTACAGCTTCAGGATTTGGGCCATTCGCGTCTCCGCGTCAGCCCGATCGAGCAGCGCGGCTATCAACTCTTTTGCCGACGCCAGCGGCAGCGCATCGCTCTGCTGCCCATCCGCCACCAGGGCAATATTCGACGTGATGATCATCAATCTATACATTGCCAGCGCAGTGCAGCCTTCGCCGACGAGATTGCTGACCATAACAAGGTGCGGGTTCGCGTCCAGAAGATCGGCCATGTGCAGTATGTCGCGAACGGAATCGACGGCCGCGGCGTCGTGGCCATGCTCGTGTTCGTATAACGCGGCGTCGCCCAGTTCGTTGGCAAGTGCACGTAAGTGATTGAGGTATGGAGGAGCTCCACTAACCGGCCATGTGGCAGTGTCAATCGCAGCCGCCTGCCGGGCGAGATCGCGCGCCGGCCGGTTCTGCTCCCACGCCTGCTGCTCTCGTGCCTCCCAGGCGTTTCCGAAGGGGGGATAAAGTGGATACATGTCGTTGGAAGCGGCCGGGCAATCAAATCTGATCAACGCCGCGGCGCGCAGATAGATGTCGGCCGCGTTGGCCCCGCCGCCGGCGGGCGCGGCCGGCTCCGTGGCAGCGGTGGGCGCGACCGGCGGCGGGGCGGGCGGTACGTTTCCCGAGCCGCTCGACCACACATAAGATTTGATGACAAAAAAAGCGGCGCCCGCCATGACCAAAAACAGCAGCATCGCCGCCAGCACCCCCAGTTTCCGCTGATCGGCCATGGCCCATCATTCCTTTGAAGCACCCTGATTCTAACGACAACCTGACATCAATAGACATAGGACCCGGCAACAAATTCGGAAAGAGGAAGAACAATACCCCAAGCGCTACTGCGGCGCATCAGCATTTGCGATGGGCCGATGGCGTTGCAGCAATCGATGAATCGTGTGATATGACGACGAATTCGCCTCAACGGCGGGCAACGGCGCGGCGTCGAATGCCAAGCCCGAACAACGCCATGCCGGCGAGGGCTACGGATGTGGGCTCGGGCACCGGCTCGGGTGCGCTGATGGTCACGTTAGCCCCATCCTGGAAGGAGGCGGTGCCAAACAGGTTGTATTGTGTCGCGGGGGTCTTGACGATTAATTCAGCGGTGTTTGTACCGGGCGCCACACCCGATGGAAACGAGAAATCCACTGTGCCGCCCTGGTTGGCGGCATTTCGCTCAACTGTGGTTGGAACGCTGGTACCGGTTGCCAGCAAATAATCCGCGTCAATAGGGTTCAATCCCGAGAAGCTGCTTGCCGAAAAACTTAAGATATAGTCCCCGCTGCTGGCATCGTTCGAGAACTGATAAACGAAATCCAGGCCGCCCGAGTTGGGATCAGTGTACACCGTTGAATCCAACTCACCCGAAAAGGCCACGTTGTTGAAGATATCCGTCGCAACGAACGGTACATTGCCGCTGTTATAAACCGGGGCGCCGAACGCGGGCGCCGCCTCCCCGTTGGTATTCAAAGTTTGTCCAGGCGCGATAACGACGGCTTTGGCGGGGGCGCCAAAGCCCCAAACGGACAAAGCGGCAGCGACAATGATTGCCGCTCCCGGTCGCTCCAGAATCCGAATTGTCTTCTGCAACATGGTTGGTTCTCCGCTCCCGAATCACTCCAAGAAAGCATCAATAACGATTCGATTCAGCCAGTTACGCCCGCCGCCGCCGCCCCATGAGAATTCCACCGGCCAGAACAATCAGACCAACCGACGTCGGCTCCGGTACATTTATCGGCATAAGGAACGGGACATCAATCGCCCCCTGCCCGGTGGTGTTATCAATTATGGAACCAGTGCCGCTCGCCACATTGGTGGCGTTAGGGGCGTCGACGATCAGATAGTCGCCGGTGTTGCCCGGCCCGATGGAGCCGTTGCCAGCGGGCGCGCTTTGAAAACCCCAGTCGAGGGTACGGTTGATGGTCCGTTGCACGTTCGTGGGATCGACGTCCCCGCCCGGATTGTTATAGCCCACATTTGTTGTGACTGAAGAGGAGAACCTGGACAGCGTCACCGAATCGAAATCGTCATTTGCCGTAATATTCACTTGATAAACGAATTCCAGGCCGCCCAAGCCGTCCGGAAATACTTGGCTGCTCACCGTGCCTAGCACGTTGCTGCTTGCGTCCAAAATGTTGCTGGTTAGGCTTTGCAACGGCGTTCCGCCGGGCAGCGCCGTGGAGTTCCCAGTCGCAAAATTATCGGTACCCCCAACCGTCAGAGGTATCAAGCTCGCGCGGGTGATCGAGCCCCCGAAAAGACCAAATCCGACAATCGACGCTAAAATTGCGAACGCCGTCTGCGGGGTTCGCCGTTTGATCGCACGCGACATATTCGTCCTCTCCGCTTCAGTCTCACATTTTCGAATGTTCAAAACATCCGATGTTTGCTCCGTTCCGCAAGACTAACAATAACTGACCTGCGTCGCCGACGCAAGCAAAAAACTCCTAGAATTTCCCCTGTTTACTCATCCTTAGCATGAGACCCGGTCGAATTGAACTCGGGCGACAAGAGCAATATTCGGCAGTGCGTTGACGCAAAATTTGCAGTTATCGCCGTTTTTGCGTAAAACGCGCGTGGGGGTGAGCATCGGCGATCCATTTATATGTCTATATTAAACCGTCAATTACCTCGTTCGTGCCGTGTCGGATGCCCCGGTGGAGCGCTGGATCTGGAAAGCCTGTTTGTTGGGATTGGCGTCGATGGAGATCGTATCCCCTTCCCCAAATTCCCCGGCCAGGATTTTACCGGCTATGGGGTTCTCGATCCGCTGTTGAATCACCCGCTTCAGCGGCCGCGCGCCGTAGGCCGGGTCGTATCCCTCTTCCACCAGCAGCTTCACCGCCGCCCCAGTCACCGACAATTTCAAGTGCCGATCGCCCAGCCGCTTGCGCAGATGGTCGAGTTGGACGTCCACGATCCGCCCGATCTGGTCTTTCGACAGCGAATGGAACAGGATTGTCTCGTCGATCCGGTTGAGGAATTCCGGACGGAAATGATCCTTCAGCAGCGATTTGACCGCCGCCTCGAGTTCCCACGTCTCGGCCTGCTTTTCGGCCAGCTTTTGGATTTCCGCGCTGCCAAGGTTGCTGGTCATGACGATCACCGTATTCTTGAAATTCACGGTTCGGCCCTGCCCATCGGTGAGCCGGCCGTCGTCCAGGACCTGTAGCAAAACGTTGAACACGTCCCGATGCGCCTTTTCGATTTCATCGAACAGCACGACCGAATACGGCCGCCGCCGCACCGCCTCCGTCAGCCGCCCGCCTTCCTCATAACCGACGTAACCGGGCGGCGCGCCGATCAACCGCGCCACCGAATGCTGCTCCATGAACTCGCTCATGTCGATCCGCACCATCGCGTTCTCGTCGTCGAACAGGAATTCCGCCAATGCTTTGCAAAGTTCCGTTTTGCCCACGCCCGTCGGACCGAGGAAAAGGAAGCTTCCGATCGGCCGATGTGGATCGCCCAGTCCGGCGCGATTCCGCCGCACCGCATTCGACACCGCCTGCACCGCTTCCTCCTGCCCGATCACGCGCTTCGCCAGACGCTCTTCCATCTTCATCAGTTTGTCCCGCTCGCCCTCGAGCATCCGGCTCACCGGCACGCCCGTCCACCGGCTCACCACCTCCGCGATCTCCTCCGCCGTCACTTCATCCTTCACCATCGCCTGGCCCGACTTCTGCAAATCCCGCAAACGCTGGTTGGCCTGTTCGGTTTGCCGATTCAGTTCCCGCATCTCGCCATACTGAATCCGCGCCGCCACCTCCAAATTCCCCTGGCGCTGCGCCTGTTCCAGCTCGACCTGCTTGTTGTCCAACTGTTCCTGGAGCTTCTTGATCGCCCGCATCGCCCCCACTTCGTTCTCCCAGCGCGCGGTCAGCTTGGTGTTCTGCTCCTGCAAACCGGACAGTTCCTTTTCCGCCTTGGCCCGCTGCTGTTGCGAGGCCGGGTCCTTCTCCCGCCGAAGCGCTTCCAGCTCGATCTGAAGCTGCATGATCCGCCGCCGGATTTCGTCCAACTCCGCCGGCATCGAATCGTTCTCAATCCGCAGCCGGCTCGCCGCCTCGTCGATCAGGTCGATTGCCTTGTCCGGCAGGAACCGGTCGGTGATGTACCGATCCGACAAAACCGCGGCCGAAACGATCGCGTTGTCCGTGATCCGCACGCCGTGATGCGTCTCATATCGCTGTTTCAGCCCTCGAAGGATCGCGATCGTGTCCTCCACGCTCGGTTGCGAAACCACGATCGGCTGGAACCGCCGCTCCAGGGCCGCGTCCTTCTCCACGTGCTTGCGATATTCATCCAGCGTGGTCGCCCCGATAGTGCGCAGCTCGCCCCGCGCCAGCGCCGGCTTCAGCAGGTTGCCGGCATCCATCGAACCCTCCGCCTTTCCCGCGCCCACCACCGTGTGCAACTCGTCGATGAACAGGATGATCTGCCCGTCGCTGCCGGTGACTTCCTTGATGACCGCCTTCAGCCGGTCCTCGAATTCGCCCCGATATTTCGCCCCGGCGATCAACGCCCCCATGTCCAACGCGATGATCCGCTTGTTCTGCAAAACGCTCGGCACGTCGCCGTTGAGCATCCGGATCGCCAG
>JBEKXM010000033.1:0-15178 GCA_049512115.1 Tepidisphaeraceae bacterium
TGGAGAATGGAAGAGCAAGCGATCCATCGGGTGACTCAGTCGCGAAAGCCAGAATGTTCGGGGAATTCGTCACCTGTCCTTTCGACCGGATCGAATCGATGCACTTGCGAAGCTTGGCGCCGTTGACGAGCGCGGCGCGGAAGATCCGGCTATCGGTGGCCACCGGCTGGACGACATCGCCCAGGGCCTTGGCGCCATTGTCATCCAAAACCACTTCCCATCGAACGAGTTGGACAACGCCGGGAATGCCGGTTTCGGGAACGAACGCGGCCAGCGGTATCGCCGGTGTCGTCGGCAATTGCGGCGGCGGAGTGGGCGGGAGTTGCTGGGTCCCCGAATCCAGCAGCAGCACCCTATAGATTGAACCCGCCGCCCCGCCCGTCAACGCCAATGTCAGCAGCAAGATCGCGGCGATCTTCACGTTAGCAACCAGCATCGAAGCCGCCGTTTTCTGTGCGATCGCCGCCGCCAGCGTTCCCTTCAGCATCGGCGCCGCCGAAATGGCGGCAACCATTTTCGCCGGCGCGGCCCGCGTTGCGCAAGCGGCGATTTGTTCCGCAAAGACCGGGCCGCCGGGAACCGCGGTTCTTGCAGACACCAACGCGCGAAGCCGATCCACGCTTCGCGCCACGCGCTTGCGAGCGGCCTCCTCGCTGATCCCCAGAGAAGCGCCCACGTCTTTCAAACTCATTCCTCGCAGATACCGAAGTGCGACGGCGTCGCGGTCCTTTCCACCCAGCCTCGCCATCGCCGCGTCCAGGGCCGGCGCGTAACTCTCCCAAGCGATCTGTTCACCCTCTCGCGTTTGGCCCAATCTCATCGCCCCGGCCCGCCTTTCGTGATATTCGCGTCGCGCTGCCAGTTTGCGCGCGTCCCGGCAGGCGTAACAGGTCGCGCAAACAAGCCATCCCGCCACGGTTCTCCTAACGTGTTTCGCCTTGCGCGCCAGCAAAATGAACACCGCCTGCGTCACGTCCTCGGCCAGATGCTCATCCCCCAATTGCCTGCACGCGGATGAATAGACCATGTCCGCATTTCGCCGGACCAGCTCCGCGAACGCTTCCGGAGAGGAACCGGCTATGAATTTTGATAATAGTTCGCGATCGTCCATATCGCCGATCCGGGAGTTTAACCCCGATCATGCCTCTTTGGCCTATAAATGGACGAAGGATTTGAAACCGGACAAAATTTCTTCATTTCGCATCGCCGGGGACTACCCAATTCGGCAGCACTTCCTTCCGCAACGCCTCGAATTTCTCGCGGTATTTCGCTCCGCCGGTTTCGTCACGCCAGATTAGATACAACACCTTCAGCGATTGCTGGACCTGCGATTCCGCGGTGTTCGGATCGCCTTGCTTGGCCAGCTTCTGCATGCAATCGAGCAGTTTGTAAGCCGCTTCCCAATATTGATCGTTGTCCTGGCCGAGTTTTTCATCCTGAATGAGCCGGCCGAGCGTGTTCTTGACGGTTTGACAATCGCCCTGTTCATAGGCGATCAGGCCGATCCCAAGCGTCACCAGCGGATCGGGATAGTCCTTGTCGGCGCCGGGGTCGAGGCTGGCCTGATACATGGCGACGTTTTGTGGGGATTGAAGCTGTTTATACAGGTCCAGCGCCGCCGCCAGGTCGCGCTGGCGCGTGGCCGGGTCGGTATCCAATTGGGCCGCCAGGCGTTTGGTGTCGGCATCGAACCGCCGGTAAATGTAGGAATAACCGTGGATTTTCGGATCACTGCTGTCCTGGGCCCATTTCACCAAAAACCCGCTGAGCATCGCCCGATTGTCGGCAAGCTGGCGAATTCGCGCCGTGTCGCCGGATCGCCGAGCCTGGTCCAACTCCGTATTCAACACCCCCAGCAGATCGTGAACGGTCTGGGCACCCTCGTTGGCGGTCGCCGTGTTCAGATATTTGAGCAGCGTCCGGGTGGCGTCGTCGTTCCGCCCAAGCTGCATGTACGCCTGCACCCGCAGGAACAAAGCCCCGCCGACCAGCGATTTGGCATCGGGCAATCCCCGCACCGAATCTTCAAAACCGTTCAAGAGTTCCAGCACGCGCCGCGGATCGTTGCGCTCGCGCCGCGTGATGTCCGCCGCGATCAGGCTCATCCGCGCCAGCGTCGATTTCGCCCGCAATTTTTCCGCCTCCGAACCCGAGCCGTTGGCGATCTGGCTGGCTAGCGACGTCACGGAATCGGCGAGTTGCTGAATCTGATCGGTCCACTGCCGTTTCTGATCGGGCCCAAGTCCGGCGGTTTCTTCCAGTTGGTTCTTCAGAGATACCATCGCGCCGTAGCGCGCCACCAGCAGCCGCTCGGGTGATTCGGTGTCCGGGACCATGCGGTAATACTTGACCGCCTCGGCCCACTTCGATTGTCCGAACAGGCTGGCCGCATATTGCAGCGCGAACTGGCGCTGGTTGAACGGGGGATTGATGGCGATCGGCAAGAAGCGGTTTTCCAGTTGCAGCACCTGCGGATCGGCCGGCGACGATTGCCGGAGCTGTCCAAGCAACGACCGGGCGCGTTCCAGCGCCGCATCGGCGTGGGAGCGCGGATCGGCGTGGAATCGCTCGATGTGGTCGAGCAGCGCCTCGACGGCCGCGGTCCTGTCGCCCAGGCGTTCGAGAAACATTCCCAGCAGGAACGAAGGATCGGCCGCCTCGGCGCGCGGGAAATTCCCCGCCGACAGCCGCGCCAGGATTTCCTTGGCCGCATCCGCCGCCTCCCGCAGCTTGGCCCGGTCCGCCGGAAGCAGCGGTCCCGCCGAAGCGGAGGGCGAAGCCCTTTCCGACGACTCGGCGGCAACGACCGTTTGCCGGCCCTGATCCACCAGCGCCAGCAGGAGCATGGGATCGAGCTTGGTCAAATCGCGGTTGGCGGGCAATCTGGCGGCAAGCTGGCGGAAAATCGCGCCGCGAAGGTTGGGGAAATCGCGCACCAGCCCGGCCAGGGCCTCGACGGCGGCGGCGTTGGCGCGGTCCTTGTCGGCGCCGGGGGGCAACTGGTCGGCCTGGACGGCCAGGATTCGAAAGGCCAGCAGCCGCAGCGCCGCCGCCTGATCCCGGTCATCGGGAAAATGGCTCTGCTGAAACGCCGTGGCATCCGCCAGCGCCGCCCGCGCCGACGCCAGGTCGTTGGCCGCCAGGTCCGCGATCACGCTGTAACACCACGCCTCGAAAATCATCTCCGGCGACGGAGCGGGGGAAATTTCGTTCTTGGAATTGTGGATGATGGAATCCAGCAGCTTCTGCGCATCGGCGATCTCGTCCCGGTCGCCGGTCAGCACGTGCAGCTTGGCCATGAGCAGCCGGACCTGTGCCTGGATTTGCGAATCGGCGTTGTCCCAGTCGGCGAAGGATTTGAGCGCCTGGTTGATGAGTTGCTGGCGCTGGGAATCGGTGGAATCCAGCGCCAGCGCCAGGGCGTATTGCATGCGCGCTTTCTGGTACGCCGCCGCCGCCGCGGTCTCGCTGGCCCGCTTCCACTGGTCGGCCAGCTTGTCATCGGGGTTGGTAATGCGATTGGCCAGATCGGTCGCCTGCGCCGCCGCCAACCGCTGGGCCTGGTCGTACATTTTCACGGCGGCCTGGGCCAGCGGACGAAGCCGATCTTTCTCCACGTCGCTGGGGCCCCAGTATTCCAGCAGGCCGGTTTGCGGATCAACGCCTTGCTCGGCGATGATTTTCGCCTGGCTGACGATCAGTGCGGGATCGCCGTGCAGCGTCGCCAGAATGCGATCCAGCCCCGCCACGACCGTGTTGAGCAGCGCCTGCCGCTGGTCGTCGCTCAGGTTCCGGTCCGTTTCCAGGCGATGGAGCGAGGAGAGGCTGGCGATGACCGCCCGTTGCTCCGGCGCGACGCCGTCGAGGTCCATGGCCCGCTTGAGCAGGTCGTCCAGCCCGCGGTCGGCCAGCTCGCTGTAGAGCGCGTTTTCGTCCAGGCCGGCGAGGCCTTGGGCGGGGCCGGTGTCGGCGAAGAGCGGGGAAATGCAGATTAGGAGTACGCAGATGAAAACTCGAAATTCGAAATTCGAATGACGAATCAAATTCGAAATTCGAATGACGAAGCGATTTTGTTTCGAATTTTGGTCATTCGAATTTGATTCGAGTTTCGAATTTCGAATTTCGAATTTCCCTTCTATCGGCTTCATTTCGCATTAATCCCAAATCCCACTTTCGTGAACCCGGCGTTCTGCCCCGCCTCGAACACCGGCACCAGGCCGTCCAGCGTCACGTTCTGAGCGGGATAGATGATGATTTTCACGTCGTCCATTTTCACGCCGGCATCCTTGAAGCTCCGGTACTGAGCTTTGAGTTGATCCGTCAGCCGATCGCAGGCCCGCCTTGGATCTGTATCCTTCACGGACGCGAAATTCCCCGCCTTGACGATGAACATCGGACCCTGCTCGCTGACGTTGATGGTGAAATTCGGGGGGAACACCGTGCCCGCGGGCGGCGGGGCGCCGATCCCCTTCGCCTGAAGCGGAACGTCGCTCACCAGGTAGTGCTCCATCTGGTTGAAACTCCCGGCCAGCATCAGGAAAATCAGGATCACCATCACGATATCCACCAGCGGCGTCATGTTCGGGCCGGAATCGTAGTGAATTTTTTTCGCGCCTTGGATTTTCATGTCATTGGGGTTGTTTCGTGTCAAACGCAAACGACCTGACGTGGGCGAGGTTGCAATCCATCAGCACCGGCGCCAGGAACCGGAAGGTGAGCGAGCGGTCCCCGCGGATCACCACCTTGAAATCGGGATTCGGCTGCATTTTCAGGAGGGGATCGCCCTGGCGATACAGCTTCAGCGTGTTCAGCAACTGGTCCTGGACCCTGCCGCTGAAAAAGTCGCGCAGTTTCAACTCCTCCATCTGGCCACGGACCAGCGCCGTGACGATGGGCTGGGGGTCGGGCACGCCCGTCGGTCCGTTGACGACGTTCAGCACCAGCGTATTTCCCATGTCCTTGATGTCGGTGCCCAGGATGCTGGTGGGGATGTCGATGTTGCGGTCCGCCCCGGTATCCACGCCGATCTTCGCCACCAGCATGAAGAAAATAATGAGGCACATGACGATGTCGATCAGCGGCGTCACGTTGACGCCGTTTTCTCGAATCGCGGGCATGCGTTGGCTTCGCACGGGCTATTGGCCTCGGTTACATCTGAGCGCCGGGGACGGGAATGGGCTGGGCCGGTTTTCGGGGCATCTGCGGCGAAGGCGCCGGCGCGGGCTGCGGCAGGGCGCCCGGCCGCATTACGCCCGTCGTCGGACGGGCCTCGGCCGGCTTGATCATCAGCAGCAATTCCTCCGCGATCATCGACGCCCGGACCGTGTATTTGTCCACCAGGGTCCGCAGAATGCCGAATGCTGCCAGGCATGGAACCGCCAACAGAAGCCCAAGCATGGTATGGACCAGGGCTTTGGAGATGCCGAACGCCAGCGTCGCCGGCGAAGCGTTGCCGCCCGAGGCGTTCAGCGCCAGGAACGCGTCGATCATTCCGATCACCGTACCCAGCAGCCCCAGCAGCGGGCCGAGATTGCCGATGATGTTCAGATATTCGATCTTGCGGAATTGGTCCGCCGTCTGCTCGCCGATCGCCGTTTCCATCGCCTCCTTCATGCTATTGAAGCTCGGAGCGCGCTTCAGCGCCGGATTCAGCGCCCGGCTCACGAAGCTGGGATCGGTTTCCGTGAAGTCGATCAACTCCTTGAACCGCCGCTGCGCGATCATCTCGCGGATGGTCTCGATGGTCCGCTGCGGCATGATGATCGTTGGCCGGTTGACCAGAAACCCCTGAATGATCAGCGTCAATCCCCAGATCGACAGCCCCACGATGGTGAAGAAGACCGGGTCGCGGTTGGCCATGATCAGGCTGAACACCGAGGTGGATTGCGTCACCTCATTGCCCTTGTCACCCGCGGTTTGGGCGAAGCCGGGGCCGGCGATGACGAACAACGCGCCCAGGCACAACATCACCAGCAGCGCCTGCCGCAATCGCGAATTCGCATAACCACTCATTAGAAAGCCCTTTCCTTTCGGGTGATTTGGCGACCCATCACAGATCGTCGCTGTAATATTTGTTATAGGTACCGCCGTTGCCCTTGAGAGCCCCGCCGTCGCCCTGCGCGATGTCCTTCATGATCAACTCCAGGTCCTTTCTTTCCACTTCCTTGCGCCTCTCTCCCAAAAGCAGGACCGTGTTCACGTGCACCTTCTTGTCTCTATTCAACTCTTCGATCTTGTTGAGCACCTCGGCGTTGTTGGTCGTATTATACCGATTGTTAAAGTCGCCGTGGCTCAGCAGGAAGATCAGTTGCGGCTCTTCCCGGAACGCCTCCTGCAAAGCGGGAATGGGATTATTCACGCTGGAAAACGGCAGATTGTCGATGAAATCAAACGCGGTCGCCTTGCTGCTCGGCGTGCCCATGATCAGCTTGTCCGCCAGCGCCTGATACTGCGAGCCGGTCCGCGTTTCGTGGAAGATGAGAATGTTGAATTGCTGGATGGGAGATAGGTTGGCGATGTCCCGCTTCAGTTCGGTCTTGAGCGCGTCGTCGCCCTGTCCGACCATGGAGCCGGAGGCGTCACAGACGTAGATGATGCTGCGGACGTTGCTGCCATGTCCGAAGATTTTGCTTTTTGGGCCGATGCCCTGCCCGCCGCCGCGGGGGCCGAAGCTGCCCATCTGGCCGCCGTCGTTGCCGAACAGGTTGAACAGGGCGTTGTCCTTTGCCTGGTCCTGCTTGCGATCGTTCTGGGCGACGACGTCATTGGCCGTGATGGCGCTGGCGCTGAGCGCCTGCGCCAGGTCGTCGCTCCGCCGCTGAGCCCATCCGCGCGCATCGTTCTCGCTCGGATCGTTCTCCTGGGATGCGCTGCGCGTCGGGTCTTTGCCCAGTCCCGGATTCGGCACGCCCCCGATATCGTTGTCCGTGGAAAGCGTCGCATCGGGAATGATGACCTGCTCCTGGCTGGTTTCGCGCAAGCCCCGCACGATGGGCGGCAACACCAGGATCGCCGTCGTAAACAGCAAGACGTGGAACGTGATCGACGTGCCCCACGCCAGCGCCGTCGCGGACTTGGGCGTCGCCAGCAACGCCAGCAGCCGTTTGGACGGGAATCGCGGCCACCTCGCGGGGAGGCGAACCGTTTTACGTTCACTGCCAGCCTGTATCGGAAAATCGTCCATATTGCTGCTTTAGAATTGTACGCCGCAATTCCGCAACCTCAATCAACCTATCCGATTTATCGGCGAAAACGGCTTAGAAATACTCCCTACAGAACGGCGCCGGGCCGGCCGACAGCGCATCCAGCAGCGAACTGGCGGCGGCGGTCCGGGCCTTTGCCAGACCCAGTTCCACCGCCTGCGTTGCCGGCAGATCGCCGGTGGCGATCGCCGCCCAGTGCCGGTCCAGACATTCGAAATCGACTTCGCCCGCCGCCGCCGACACCCGGGCTCGCCCCGATTCCATCTCCACCGAAAAGCGCGAAATCTCACCCTCGCTTTCGGTTACCCCGACCGATGCCCGGCCTTTGGCCGTCTGGGGCAATCTCAGCGATTCCAGAAATTTCGCGTGATCCAGAATCCGAAGTTGCGTCCGCGTATGCCAACGAACCTCCGCCGTCGGATGATCCACCGGGCGGTGCGGAACCTGCGCCTCGCGCAGCAGCCGATTCACCGGCCAATCCACCGGCGCTACAATCGACGCCGTCGAGAATTGATCCCGCATCGTACCCAGGAAGTTCAGCAAGCCGCGAAAATTTTCCGGTGATTCGGCCGACCATTCCTGCACTTTCAATATATTTCGACCGTTGACGTTCTCCTGCGTGATGAACGCCGAAGCCCGCACGGCGTCGGCTTGTCCCGGCCGGTCGACAAACGTCATTCCCTCCGCTTCGTCCAGGAGCCGATGATCCCATCGCCGCTCCGATCGCTCGACATCGCATTGGCCCGCTTCGACGGCGCGCTGCCATTGTGCGGCCAGGGCCGGCCGGTCCTGCTCGGTGATGAATCGCCAGCCGGCGCAATCGCCGGGCGCAAGCGTGGAAAGCGGAATCGTCCATTCGGCGCGGCGCTCCACCAGGCCGTAACCAAAATGTTCGTAGAACGAAACCCGAAACGGCATGAGCGCCGAGAGAACGTAGCGGCGCTGCCTGGCCATGCGAAGGATTTCGCGCATGACCGCCGACGCGACGCCCGCCTCGCCGCCGCGACGCCGCTCGGTTTTGATCGTCCCCACCCACGCCACGCCCTGGCAGGACAGCGGCGAGCCGCGCGCCCACATCGTCAATGGCAAACTCGTAGCCGTGCCCACCGCCGCCCCGTCGCGCTCGGCCAGCAGATAATCCCCCGGCCCGCTCCGCGGATCGGCACGAATGCGCTCCCGGTATCGCTCCAATTCCTTCCCGGCATGGGCGTAGCACATCCACCGCGTTTGGGCCACCCGGTCCAGCTCTTGCTCCCCAACCCAGCGCATTTCCATGGCCATGCCGACTAGAATCGCCGGTTTGCCCGGCCGAATCAAACTTTATTGGTAACTGTGGCACTGGCATCTTGCCAGTGGAACCCCGGTATTCCGGGATGTCGGCCGGTAATCCGGCCGAATTCGCTTTTGTTGAAATCGGCTGCGCCGATGCTCGTGAGCACACAAGCCATGGCCAGGATGGCCATGCCACGAGGCAGTAGCGACGGCCGCTGGCGGATTCATTGACGTCCCCCGGCGCGGTCGTATGCTCGCGTGCAGGGTCAGGAGCAATCGATGAAAAATCTGATTCTCGCGGCGGCGCTGATCTTCCTCGGTGCGGTGGCAATGTCTTGCCGGCCGAAGCCCCCGACCGCGCAGCCCGCCGCCAAGGAAATGACCCTGGACCTCGGCAACGGCGTGAGCATGAAGCTGGCGCTGATTCCAGCCGGCACGTTCCAGATGGGTAGCCCCGAGTCCGAGAAATTTCGCGACACGCATGAAGTCCAGCACGAGGTGACGATCAGCAAGTCCTTTTACCTGGGCCTGACCGACGTGACCGTGGAGCAGTTCGCGGCGTTCGTCAATGACAGCGGCTACAAGACCGATGCCGAGAAAGACGGCTGGTCATTCGGTTGTGAAATCAAGGACGGAAAACTCGACGCCAGGAGGGTAAACGGCTGCTCATGGCGCAACCCGAGTTTCGATCAGAGGGGCGACCATCCGGTGGTGCAGGTGAGCTGGAACGACGCCCAGGCATTTTGCGATTGGCTCTGCAAAAGGAGCGGCAAGAACGTACGGCTACCGACCGAGGCCCAGTGCGAATATGCCTGCCGTGCGGGCACGACGACGGAGTATCCGTGGGGCGACGACCCCGACGATGGCGAAGGCTGGGCCAACTGCGCCGACCAGAGCCTCAGGAAGAAGATACCTAACGCGCCCTCAGACTGGGTGTTCTTTGCCTGGGACGATGGTTTTGTGTTCACTTCTCCGGTGGGGAGTTTCAAGGCCAATGCGTTCGGCCTCTATGACATGATCGGCAACGTGTGGCAATGGTGTGGCGACCGCTACGGGGATTACGAGAAAGGCCCGGCCACGGACCCCACGGGAGCGGACACTGGCAGCCTTCGCGTGCTGCGCGGCGGTAGCTGGAGCAACGCACCGGCGAGCTGCCGCTCGGCGTACCGCTTCAAGACCAATCCCGCCTTCCGCCTCGACCGCATCGGCTTCCGCGTGACGGTGGCTGGCGACTAAACGGGGGGTTGCCCGGCCGAATCAAACTTTATCGGTCCTTGGCCCGAAGAATCGGCCGGAGGACCGGCCGGCTCAGTTTCGAAATTGAGCCGGCCGGTCCTCCGGCCGGTCTTCGACACGCGAAAGTTTGCCCACACCCGCCCAACCCGCTCTCGCTTTGCAATTGATTTTGCCGGGAATTGCGATAATCTTTTTATGGACTCTTCAACCAATCTTCCTTGAACGATAAGAGTTTGGGGCCGCAAATTCGAGGACAGTTCCGATGCGTCGCGTTGTGGTAGTTGGCTCAAGTTGCTCCGGAAAGACCGTGATGGCTGAATCCATCTCGCGGCGATTGGGCTTGCCGCACGTGGAGATCGATTCCATGGTCTGGCTTCCGGGGTGGTCGCTTCCTTCGGATGAATCGCTGCTCGCGCAGGTCAGCCGTGCCATCGCCCCGGACGCCTGGGTCATCGACGGCGTTTTCCCGGAGCATCGCAATCTGGTCTGGTCCCGCGCCGACACGGTGGTCTGGCTGAATTATCCCATGTCCGTGGTCTTCATGCGGGCCTTGCGCCGCACCGTCGGGCGATGCCTCACCCGCCAGCGCCTGGGCGATCACAACGTCGAAACCTGGCGCAGGACGTTCTTCTCCCGAAAATCCCAATTGCTGTGGGTCATCCAAAGCTGGCGCAAACGCCGCCGCGATTACCCCAAGATTTTCCGCCGCCCGGAATTCAGCCATCTCCGTGTTGTTCAACTCCGAAGTCCCAAACAGGCCCAGGCCTGGATCGAGAAGCTCGCGCCCGCATCCATGCAACCCGTATCGCCAGCCTCCTGGCAGAATTATGGCTCAACCCTCTCCCAAGTCCCCGCGTGAAGTCGCTCTGCTCTGCTGCGGGGATGACGGGTACGTCATGCCGATCATGGTCATGCTCTGCTCGGCATCGGCCAATCTTTCGCCCGGCTGGCGATTGCGCGTTTATCTCATGGACGGCGGGATCGCCCCCGATTCGCGCCGGCGGATGGAACGAAAAATCGCCGCCTTCGGAAACGTCGATCTCGAATGGCATCTGATCGACCGCGACCCATTCAGCGACCTTCCCATCCTCCGCCGGCTCAACAGCACCATCTACCTCCGCCTGCTCATGGACGACATCCTGCCGATGGACCTGGAGCGCATCGTCTATCTCGACGGCGACCTGCTCGTCGAGGGCGACCTGGCCGACCTCTACCGCGAGGATTTCGGCGATGCCACGCTCATGGCCGTTTGCGACTATGGAAGCTCGATCGTCCGCCCCGAATTGCCCTTGCCCGGAATCGACCCGGCCCAAAGACAGAACGCGCCCTATTTCAATTCGGGCGTGCTGGTCATCAATATGAAGCCCTGGCGGCAGGACGGCGTTGGACGGGCCGTCCTCGATTACGTCCGCCAATTCAAGCCCGTCGTCCGTTTTCCCGATCAGGACGGCCTCAATGCCGTCCTCTTCGGGAAATGGCGGCAACTGGATCTGGCCTGGAACGCCCAGGTCGACAATCTGATCAACCCAACCCAGCTTGGCCAAACGCCCGTCGACGAGGAAATTCGCCGCCGAAGGGAGGAACTTCTTTACCATCCGCGCATACAGCATTATGCCGGAAGAAAGAAACCCTGGAATGCCGGGCGTTTCAAGCCCGTCCGCCCGCGCTTCGTGCATTATCTGCACGCCAGCCGTTGGCTCGATCCCGCGGATTTAATGAAGTTTCACGTTCGCTGGGTAGTTTCCACCGGCCAGCTCGCCTTGGGCGAGTTGCGCAAGAAGTTTGCCGCGAAGGTCGCGCCGTAAATGGACATTGTTCTGGTCATCGTCACGTTCTTCATCGCGCTGGATGGGCTGGTCTGGCTGCGGATTCATTTTCTGCTGGGTCAGTTGAGCCACCGTCGCCTCTGGCGGGGAATCCTGGCGCTGCTGATGGTCGGGGCGGTTGCCTTCGCGGTTATTCTTGGCGTTTCCAATCCCACCGTGCTCCGTTCGCATCGAATCATTCCCCAATGGATTCCGGCCGCCGTCTTCATCTGGCATTTTCTCGTCCTTCCCGCCACGGTCGCCGCGATCGCCGCCGGCTGGGCCATCCGCCTCATCCGCCGATTTCTCATCCCCCGCCCTGGCCCGTCGCCGGTTTCAGATCAGGCCATCTCCCGCCGGCGCTTCCTGACCGCCGCCGCGCTGGCCGCCCCTCCGGTCGCCTGTTTCGCCATGGCCGGCGCGGGCGTCGCGCAGCTCGGCGCCTTCCGCATCAAACGATACGACCTGGCCATCAACGGCTGGCCCGCCGGGCTCGACGGATTCACCATCGCTTTCGTCGCCGACGTTCACGCCGGCGTCTTCTCTTCACAAAAAATGCTCGACGACATCGCCGACGCCACCAACAATCTCCGCGCCGAACTGATCCTCCTCGGCGGCGACCTGGTGAACATCTCGCATTCCGATTTGTCCAACGCCCTCGATATGGTTCGCCGTATGGACTGTCCCAACGGCCTGTACATGGTCCAGGGCAATCACGACGTCATCGGGGGCGAGGAGCGATTCAACCGCGCCTGCGCCGCCCGCGGCGTACCCCTGCTCTTGAACGATGCCGTCACGCTCTTTCCCCGCGGCATCCCCATTCAGCTTCTCGGGACCATCTGGACCGCTCACGGCGCCGAACAGCACGCCGCCGTCCGCGACACCCTTCTCAAGCGCGATCCCAATCTCTTTCCCATTCTCCTGGTCCATCATCCTCATGCCTGGGACGTCGCCGCCGAAAACGGCATCCCCCTCGTCCTGGCCGCACATACCCATGGCGGACAGATCATGCTCACCTCCCGCATCGGCGCCGGCCCGCTCCGATTCAGATACTGGTCCGGCCTCTATCAAAAGGACCATCCCGGTTCAACCCTGATCGTTTCCAACGGCGTCGGCGATTGGTTTCCCCTCCGCATAAACGCCCCCGCGGAAATCGTGCACATCACCCTGCATCCGCGTCCCAGCCCCATCTAAGTCTCTCGTCAGATCAGGCTTAATTCGCCGTGCCCGTTTGCCGATATTCCCGCGGACTCGGTTAGGCCTCTAAATCGTCGCGATTCTTCATGCTCGTTTCATCATGCGGTTGTTACATATCCATCATCAAGTCGCGGCGGCTGGGGCAACGGTAGGTTTCACCTCCGCAAAGGAGCGTAACATCAGCGTCATTGAGAACGAAATCCCGGCCCACGCCATTCCGGCGGCAGTGCCCCAGTCGGCACGCACGCGGGATTCAATCCCCTATCGCCTCCTCGCCTGGGGACTGGTCGCGCTGGGCATTGTCATCCGCCTGCGGATGTACCTCGCCGACCGATCTTTCTGGCGCGACGAGTCCGCCCTGGCGCTCAACGTCATCCACCGCTCTTTCGCCGGACTGTTCCAGCCGCTCGACTACAACCAGGGCGCCGCCGTTGGCTTCCTGATGATTCAGAAGCTCGCGTTCACGCTTTTCGGCGGCGGCGAGATGGCGCTGCGGCTCTGGCCCATCACCGCCTCCGTCCTGGCGGTCCCGCTTTTTTATCTCCTATGCCGCGGGCTTCTCAGCCGCCGCGCCGCCATCTTCGCACTCGCCTTTTTCGCCCTCGCAGCGGATACGAGCTATTACTGGGCCGGCTGCAAGCAGTACTCCACCGATTGTTTCATCGCGATCCTCCTGATGTTCCTGGCCGTCCGCGCCCTCAAATTTCCAGCTGATTCCCCGGCCCGCGGCCGAAACCGCATCCTGGCCCTGGCCCTCGGCGGCGCGCTGGCGATCTGGTTCTCCCATCCCGCCGTTTTCGTGCTCGCCGGCGTCGGCGTCGCCGCCGTCCTCCAATGGCCCCAAGACAGGCCCCGCGGTAGGCTTCGCCTCCGCGATCGTCAGACCGCCAACGTCTTATTCCTCGCCGGCGTCTGGATCGCCAGCTTCTTCCTGAACTATTGGTTTTGCCTCCGCAAACTTACCCACAACGATTATCTCCAACATTACTGGGCCGACGTCGGCGGCGCCTTTGCTCCGCCGCCCGTCTCGCTTGATTCGGTCACATGGTACAAGCGCAACTTCCTGGACCTGTTCCGCAACTTCTCCATCGAGTTCCAGGGCCTGGCGGCCCTGGCGTTTGTGGTCGGGGCAATCGAAATCCACCGCGCCGGCCGCCATCTCCCGGCGATGCTCCTGACGCCCCTCGCCGCCGCCCTTGCCGCTTCCGCCCTCCACCAATATCCCTTCGAATGGCGCCTGCTCCTCTTCGCCGTGCCCTCGATCACCATCGTCGTTGCCGCCGGATTGGATTTCCCGTGGAAGGGCGAATTGCGCGTGGTCGGCGTGGTGGCGCTGTGCCTCCTGCTCATCTCGCCCGTCAATAAATCCATCAATACCCTCCATAACCCGCCCTCCGACTGCGACATGCGCCCCGCCCTGGAGTTCGTCGCCGCCCACTACCAACCCGGCGACGTTTTCTATCTCAACGACTCGGCAAGGTGCGACCTCGCCTATTACCAGCCGCGCTTCGGACTTTCCGGGGCTCCCGTCGTCGTCGGTTCCCACAAATTTTCCGACATCAACGCCTGGGCCGAGGAATTCTCCCAGTTCCGCGGCAAACGTCTCTGGGTGATCGAGGAAGACCCTTACGTCGGCGACATCGCCATGGAGAGCCATTTCGCCGCCGAGCAACCCCTGGCCATGTCCGTCCTGGACACCATCGGAAACCGCCTTTGGAAAAAACAGACTTTCAACGCTTACGTCGCATGCTACGATCTGGCGGCTGGCGCCCGGGCCGAAACCTTGTCGCTAAAGCCGTTTGCGACGATCAGGGCAAATGAGTGACGTCTCGCTGCTTCGTTTCGCCGGACACCGATACCGAGAAGTCCTCGCTCACATCCAAAGACTGTCACAGCCCGCTGCCAGGCCGCGCGCGGTCTTCTTCCCCTCCCAGATGCCCGCTGAAGGCGGCTCCGCGCTCCTGCGCGCTTTCAACGTGGCGGCAACGCTGCGAACCCTCGGCTGGCGCACGACGGTCGTCCCGCCGCAATGCGAACTCGTCCAGCGCCGCCGAATCCTCCGCCTGGAAAAACCCGATCTCATCGTGCTGCAAATGCAGCGGCATCCCCTGAATCGCCCGAATCTCTACGATGGCTTTCCCACGGTCTTCGACATCGACGACGCCGATTTTCTCGATCCCCGGTGCGCCCAAGCCGTGCGGGAATGCTGCCAAACCAGCCGCGCCGTCACCGCCGGCAGCCGCTTCGTCGCCGATTGGTGCTCCCAGTTCAATCCCAACGTCACCGTGCTATGGACCGCGGCCCCCGTTCCCAAGGCGCGGCCCATCCCCCGTCCGCAAGACCGCGCTCCCGTCCTCACCTGGGCTCAATCCGTGCCCGATCGTTACCCCGCCGAACGCGAACTCGTCGGGCAAATCCTCCGCGGCCTGGCCGGCCGCGGCGTGAAATTCGAGTGCTGGCTCTACG
>JBEKXM010000034.1:0-15005 GCA_049512115.1 Tepidisphaeraceae bacterium
AAGTCGGCGAGGAAACCTCGCCGCACGTCATCCTGCACAACATTGCTCCGGAGATTCAGGCGCGTCTGGCGCGGCAGGCGGAGCGTTTCTTCTGCCTCAGCCTTCAGCCCAGCAAATATCGCCAATATCCGTTCGGTCGGGCCGCGTGCAATGTCCTGGGGTATCTGGACACCGCGCGTCCCGAAGAAATCGCCGCCGCCGCCGGCCTTTCCGACGCCCAGGTCCAGGAATATTGGACGGGCCAGGCCCGGCGCCTCTGGCCGGGAGAATGGTTGGGCCGCTACGGCGTCGCGACCTTCCGCGAATTGCGCACGTATTGGCCGAACGATCAGGCCGGCCGCGCCGGTGTCGAATCGCTTTGCGAGAGCACCCTCCGCGGCACGCGCGGAAAGATCGACCGCGTCGCCGGCACCGACCAGGTGGTCGATCAGATCGACGCCGTGCCGGGCAAAAACGTTTCGCTTTCCATCGACGTTCTTCTCCAGCAGGACATCGAAAACGAATTCGTCAAAACGCGCGTTCACACGGTCAAAGGCGCGGTGGCTGACACCCGTTTCAATCAACACGGCGCGGCGGTGGTGATTCAAGTGGACAGCGGCCAAGTCCTGGCGCTGGTCTCCAATCCCGGGTACGACCCGAAGGATTTGGATGCCCACTATCCCGAGCTCGCCGGCGACGAGCTCAATCGGCCTCTTCTCGATCGCGCCACCGAATTGCCCGTGGTGCCGGGATCGACGGTCAAGCCGATCATCGGCAGCGGATCGATTACCGACGGCGTCATGACCGCCACGGAAAGGATTCAATGCCGCGGCGTGCTGATGATCAACGGCAAGCCACAGAATTACGGGCACTGCTGGATTTTTTCACAGTGCCAGACCAGAGGCATTCCGATTAGCCACGGCCCATTGGGGGCTGGTGACGATCATATCGGGCCGGATGACATGCTGACGGTCTCCGACGGAATTAAGGATAGCTGCAACGTCGTTTTCGAAACGATCGCGCTGCGGATGGGCATGCCCAAGCTCTCGGCCTGGTTTGACCGATTCGGGCTGGGCCGGCGAACGGGCCTCGGAATCGAGGAAAATCCCGGCATGATCTATCGTCCCAGCGGCGCGATGCCGATTGAAGCCCAGACCCAGACCTGGTCGGCCGGCATCGACGAAGGACATATCCAGGCGACTCCCATCCAGATGGCCAACGTCGCCGCCACCCTCGCGCGCAACGGAATCTGGGTGCGGCCGCAGTTGGTGGCCCAGGATGATGTCGGGCGCTTCAGCATGCGTCCATCCGAGTCCTCCGGACCCGACCGCGTCGATCTGCACCTTTCCCCCGACGCCCTGTCGGCCGTCCAGACCGGCATGCGCGAAGTATGCACCCCCACCGGCACGGGATACCAGGTCCTTCCCAGGTACGTCGAGCGCGGCCCGGACGATCCGCCGATGGATCAGGACCCGCTGCTGAACCTTCAAATTGCCGGCAAGACCGGCTCGGCGCAAACGGGCGGGTTGATGACCCTTGTTGATCGTGATCCGGCCGGGAAGCCCGTCGGCTATCACCCGGTCCATTTCGGCGATCCCGGCACGCAAGGCTGGTATCTGAGTCCGGACGGCCCCGATCCGGAAAAGCATCTGGCTCACGCCTGGTTTATCGGATACGCCCCGGCCGAACATCCTCAGATCGCATTTTGCGTTTTGGTGGAATACGGCGAAGCCGGCGGCCGCGTTGCCGGAGCCATCGCACACGATCTGCTTGTGGACTGCATCAAGCGGGGGTACCTTTCGGAACCCCGCAGGTAGATGCGGGGCTGGAGCCACCGTTGACCCATCCGCCGCGAAAGTTCGATCCCGCCGCGCGTCGTCCGCCGACGATTCCCTATGCGGGCGGCTCCGCGCCGATCCCGGCCGCCGCGGTCAATGCCCCGCCTCCTCCCGCTCCGCCCCCCAGGCCCGTCACCTCCACCGCCAATCGCAGGAGCTGGACCGAGCCGTTAGTCCGATTCTGGATTCTGGCCACGGTGGTGCTGCTCGGCATCGGCGGGTGGTTTGTCACCCAGCAATTCATGGCCTCCCGCAGCGAGCAATGGCTCATCGCCAACGGGATCGTCAAAGACGCCCTCGTGATCGAAGCCAACGGCGACTCACGCACCGAAGCCAAGTTTCCACCGGGATCCCCATGTACGTTGAAGTTCGATTGGCAAGACCAGACCGTCAACGTCCACGGCACGCTGACTTCCAACGATTTCCTGATCATTGGCCGAACCAAAGTGCAAATTCACGTCGATCCGAACGATCCCACGAATTGGACCGACCGCACAACGCCCGAACCCCTGGCCCGCAGGCTCATCGCCGGGGCGGTCATCATTCCCGCCGCGCTCATCACCGCCCTGGCGGCGGTGCTGCTTCGCCAGCGCGTCTTGCGGGTGTGGCGCGAAGGCCAATCGTTCCTTTACACGGTCGTGGATACGCGCTATTCCGCCCTGGCGCCGTTGTCGCACTCCGTGCGCTGCGTCGTCAGCACCGGCCGCAATTCAACGGTCATCACCGTCCATCTCCCCATGAAATTGCCCCGGCCGCAACGCGGCGAAGTGCTTTGGCTCATCCACCCGCAGGGCAAACCCAAGGCGGCCATCGCCGCCCGCGCGTTTGAATAAATTGAACCGCATCTGGCAACAACTCGCGATCGCCGCCAATTGGCCCGTCCTCGCCGCCGTCACCGTGCTTTCCGTGCTCGGCGTCATGAGCATCTGGGTCGATTCCCCCGCCGACGGCACCAAGCAACTCGTCTTCCTCGCCGCCGCCGTCGCCGTCATGGCCGCCATGCAGGCCGTCAATTACCTCATCCTCGGCAGATACGCCTGGCCCCTCTATTTCTTCAGCCTGATCCTCATCGCCTACACGCTCCTGGGGAGTTTTGCCGAGCTGCATCATCATCCCATTCCCGGCGTGCATGCCATCAAGGGCGCGTGCTGCTGGATATCGTTTCCCGGCGGCGTGAGCTTCGAGCCGTCGGAACTGATGAAAATCTCCTTCATCCTGGTCCTGGCGCGATACCTGCGCTTTCGCGACAATTATCGAACGCTGCGCGGCCTGCTGACGCCGTTTCTGCTGGCGCTGATTCCCGCCGTGCTCATTCTCAAGCAGCCGGACCTCGGCGTCGCCGCGCTCTTCGCCCCGGCGCTGTTCACCCTTCTCTTCGTCGCCGGGGCAAGGGTCAAACACCTTCTGGCCATCGTCGGCATAGCGATGGTTCTGATCCCGCTTCTGTGGCTGTGCGGCGATGAAAACGCGCCGTTCTTCCGGCGCCTGCCGGCAATCGTCCAGCCTTACCAGCGCGCCCGCCTCGTCGGCCTGCTCAGCGATGACCCCAAAACGCTGAGGCAGTCCGGCTTCCAGCAGATGCGCGCCCTCACCGCCATGGGTTCGGGCGGCTCCACCGGCAAAGGACCCGGCGAAATCCCCGTCGGCCACCACATCCCCGAGGCACAGAACGATATGATCTTCGCCATCATCGGCGAGCAATTCGGCTTGGTCGGCTCCATCGCCGTGCTGGCCGCTTACGTCGTCTTCTTCATCGCCGGCATCGAAATCGCCGCCTCCACCCGCGAACCCTTCGGCCGGCTCGTCGCCGTCGGCATCGTCGCCCTCGTCGCCGCCCAGGCCATTCTCAACCTGAGCGTCGTGATGCGCCTGTTTCCCGTCACGGGCGTCACCCTGCCGTTCGTCAGCTACGGCGGCAGCAGCCTGGTCGCCAGCTACATCGCCGCCGGATTTCTCCTGAACATCGGCCAAAACCGCCCGCTGGTGATCGCGCGCAATTCATTTGAGTTCGATTGATGGAAAAACGGAAAAATAATCCAAAAAATTGGCGGAAAACGAGTTGACAATACGATAGGGGGGTATAGTATCCGGCCATGCCCCATACCGTGAGGAACAAGGCGAAGCTTCTGGCCAGAATTAGTCGGCTCCAGGGCCAGATCGAAGGACTGGCCAAGGCCGTGGAAGAGGAGCGGGGCTGCACGCCGGTGTTGCACCTGATCGCAGCGTGCCACGGGGCGATCGCGGGTTTGATGTTTGAGGTTGTCGAAGGCCATATCCGTGAGCACGTCATGGACACGAGCCATGCCCCGACCTCCGATCAGAGTGAGGCCGCGGAGGAACTGATCGACGTGCTCAAAACTTATTTGAAATAGCCGTCGATTTTCGTCGGGGTCTCAGGAGGTTACCAACTCACGACGTTCACTTCGGCAAGTCCAAGTCTCGCATCGTTCGCGGGGCGATTGATGCGCCGGGAGACATTGCGTTCATCGGGAGCAGTTATGCAGGCAGGACAGACCGTCATGGAACGGACCCAAGCGCCGCCGGACCCCGGCATGAACTTCCTCGCCAGGTTTTTCTTCGGGTTCCGAAGATCGAGCAAGGCGATGCGAATCTTTCTCGCCATCGCCGGGCCGGGCATTATCGTCATGGTCGCCGATAACGACGCCGGCGGAATCACCACCTACACGCAAACCGGCGCCATGTACAAAATGCACCTGCTGTGGTTCCTCATCCTGCTCGGGCCGGTCGCGTACTACGTTCAGGAGATGACGGTCCGGTTGGGGGCGGTGACCAAGCGCGGCCACGCCGAGGCCATTTTCTCCGCTTTCGGGCGATTTTGGGGCTGGTTCTCCCTGCTGGATCTGGTGTTGACCGACTGGTTGACCATGATCACCGAGTTCATCGGCATGACCGCGGCCATGAGCATCTTTCACATCCCGCCGATTCTCACCGTCGTTGTCGTCTGGATCGTCATGGGATCGATGATCTTGTCGGGCCGATATTGGACCTGGGAGAAGATCACGCTCGTCTTCTGTGTCGTCAACCTCATCTACATCCCCGCCGCCTTCATGGTGCATCCATCGGTCAAGGACATTCTTCAGGGCAGCCTGATTCCGCACTTTCCACCCGGTGGCCTGACCAACGCGTTGTTCTTCATGCTGATGGCCAACTTTGGCACCACCATCGCGCCATGGATGCTTTTCTTCCAACAAAGCTCGGTGGTGGACAAGGGGTTGGACGAGAAGGACATCAAATTTGGCAAGGTGGATACCGCGATCGGGGCGTTCATCACGGTTGTGGTGGCGGTTGTGCTGATCGCAGTGTGCGGGACGTTGCTGTACAACCCCGGCAACCCCATCGGTGATGCCGCCCAGGCCGCCCGGGCCATGATGCCGACCAGCCGGTTTATCGGCACGACCTTCGCCATCGGTTTGTTCGACGCCGGTCTGCTCGGGGCGGTTTGCATCTCCCTGGCCAGTTCCTGGGCTTTTGGCGAAGTGTTCGGCTGGGCGCACTCGCTGAATCACAAGGTCAAGGAGGCGCCATGGTTCTATGCTTACTATTTCTTTGATCTGCTTCTGGCGGGAGTGGTGACTCTGCTGCTGACAGCGCCGGCCCAGGTGTTGGTTACGCTGTTCGTTCAGGTGATTGCCACGACGTTGCTGCCGGCCGCCCTGGTGTTCCTGATCCTTCTGCTGAACGACAAGAAAACGATGGGCGGGCACACCAATACGCCGTGGCAGAATATCGCCAACGCTTCGATCGTCATCACGATCGTGATCTGCTCGACCTTTTATGCCATCACCACGGTGTTTCCGAATTTATTCGCAGCCAAATGACGTGCCCAACGGAGCAATTCCATGAATGCCTTTTTCAAAATGAGTACCGCGATCGGCAAGGTCCCAACGGCCGTGTTCAAAAGCCTGCTGTCGCAGGTGCGGCAGGTGAACCGGCGGTACGACAAGCCTGAGATCGAACTGACAAGCGCGACCAAGGTTTGTCTCTTCGTCTTGCGAATCTATCTTCTGGCGATGATCGCCCTGATGGGCTACTTTCTGGTTCAGCAAGTCAGAGCCATTGGCTCGGGGAGCTTGGGTCATGGATAGCCATGCCGTGTATCACGCCCCAGCGGGGGAAAAGCTGTTTCGGCTAAGCGACCTGCTCAGGCTTCCAGTCCGGATGGGCAGCGAGAAGATCGGCAGCGTGTCCGACTTGGTTATCCAGGACAAGGGGGCTGTCGCCGAGGTCACGCATGTTTGCATTCACCGGCCGTTCGGGCGGCCTCCGTTCTTCGTGCCTTGGCGCCTCGTCGAGGAACTGACCGATAAGGCTGTCATCCTCGATCCCAAGACGCAGACCGGGTCGTTGGAAAAATCCCCGCCGGGGGCCGTGCTGCTCGAGGATTACATCGTCGATAAGAAAGTCCTCGACCTCGAAGGCCGCGAGGTGGAAGTTGTCTACGATGTCATGCTCGCACTGAAAATGGACCGTTTGTACGTCATCGGTGTCGATTTGAGCCACAGGGCTTTGCTACGCCGGATCGGGCTCAAATGGCTGGCGAACCTGACTGCCAGCATCACCGACCGGATGGAGAACGACATGGTCGGCTGGAACCTGGTTGGTCCGCTGCCCGAAGGAATCGGCAGCTTTGCCGGTGATCTGAGGCTCAAGGTCGTCAAGGACCAACTTGTCAAAATGCCCCCGGTCGACGTGGCTCGGATTCTGGAGCAGCTCAGCGAGGAGCAGCGAATCGCGATCTTCGACTTCCTCGAGCCGGCCTTCGCTTCGGACGCACTGGAGGAACTTGATCCCAAGGCCCAGCGCGAAGTGATCGCCGCCATGCCCAGGGAAAAAGCCGCCCATCTTATTGACGCGATGACTCCCGGACAGGCCGCCGACGTTCTGGCCGTGCTGCCCTACGCCGATGTCCAAGCGATCTTCGGCTTGTTGAACCCCGTGAAGGCGAGGAAAGTCCGCGCAATTCTGGACAAGCAGGAATGGCGGGCTGCGGACTATGCCACGCTTTTCTTTGTAAAGCTGAGACCTGACACCACCGTATTGCAGGCCCGTCAGAGTTTGCGCCAAGCCAAGGAAAACAACGCGGTCGCCTATTTGTACGTCCTGGATGCGGAGGACCAGTTGCTTGGCGTCATCCATACCACCGACCTGCTAACCGCCTCGGACGATACGCTGATAAAGGACATCATGAAGAGTGCGGCCATCACGCTCACTACGGAGAGCACGTTAAAAGAAGCAATCGAATTGTTCTCCAGATATGGCTTCATGGCGCTGCCGGTCATCGATCCAAATGGCAAGATGCTGGGGATCGTGCCCTATCGCGACGTGATGGAGTTGGAACACCGCTTTTTGGGATAATTTTCGCACGTCTCACTTGCAACATTCCCCGCGTTTGTGGGGTACGGATTCCTTTAGAAAAGGGTTGAACATGGTTTTTTCAACGCGTCCCGTACAAGCGGAATCGGCCTTCGCGCTGTTATTTGCCTCGCTAATGATGGTGTCTCCATCCACCCTGGTTGCGGCGGACACGACAGGTCCGCCGACTCAGCCGGCTGCGCCGGATGTCCCATGGTTCAATGTGCATGCGCAAGCCACGGTTATCACCCAATGGCACGACGTGTTCCCCGCACCCTATACAGGCCCTAACAGCTTCCAACCCCATGAAGGCGCGAAAACCTCGGTCACGGCAACACTCTTCACCGGGTTGCGCATGCCATGGGACGGCGGCGCGTTCTATTTTGATCCCGAAGTCGCCGGTGGCGAAGGATTAAGCGGCGTGACCGGCATCGCCAGCTTTTCCAACGGCGATATCGCACACGTCGGCTCGCCGCAGCCGGAGCCTTACGTTGCCCGCGCCTATTTCCAGCAGGTTTTCGGCCTTGGCGGTGAAAGGGAGAAAGTCGAATCCGACCAGAATCAGCTTGCCGGCTACCAGGACACCAAGCGAATTACCATTTGGCTTGGGGGGATTCTCAGCCACGGACTTCTTTGACAATAATACCTACAGCCACAATCCTCGAACTCAGTTTATGAACTGGTCGCTCATGGACGACACAGCCTGGGATTACCCGGCCGACGCCCGCGGTTATACAATCGGCGGAGTCATTGAGCTTAACGAACCGTCCTGGGCCATCCGATACGGGGTTTTTCAGGAGCCGCATACTGCTAATGGAGAAACCCTTGACCCTCACGTGCTGAAGGCGCTGGGCCACGCAATTGAATTCGAGGACCGTTGGAACATCAAGGATCAACCGGGGGTCTTGCGGTTGATGGGCTTTGCAAATGTAGCTCACATGGGTAACTATCGCCAGGCTCTGGCCAATCCCGGCCCCAACGGCCCGGATATCACGCTCTCGCGCACTTACTGCGTGAAATACGGCTTCAGCGTCAGCGCCGAACAGGCGATCACTTCCGACCTGGGAATTTGGGGCCGCGCCGGTTGGAACGACGGGCAGACCGAATCTTGGGCATTCACGGAGGTCGACGATCTGGGATCATTGGGCATCGGCCTCAAGGGAACCCATTGGGGCAGGCCCGACGATGTATTCGGTTTTGCCGGGGCGATCGCCGGTCTTTCCGACGCCCACAAAGACTATCTCGCCGCCGGCGGATTGGGATTTATCATCGGCGATGGCAAACTGAATTACGCGCCGGAGGAGGTTCTGGAAACTTATTACGACTGCAAAATCGTGGATCACGTGTTTGTCACTCCGGATTTGCAGTTAGTTGAGCATCCGGCTTACAACAGCGACCGAGGTCCGGTCTTCATCGCTGGACTTCGCGCGCACATCGAGTTTTGAAAGCGATGATTGCCCAATGGACACCACCGGAGCAAGTCCCAATGGAAAGAAATTGGCGTTGAAAAGCAAGGCCGAGTAAATCATGAACGTCGGATCGCGACTGAACGTTCAACTATTGTCGGGACATCGTTGTGGAAAATATTGAAGCGGCTTGCTCGACCCCCATACGGCAACGCCGCCGCGGCAGGATCATCGCATGGCTCAGTTGGATTTACGCGATCCAGATTGTTGCGGCCTGGGTTTTTCTGAGATTCGAGGGAGATCGATCCTGGCTGGGAGCCATCGTGATATTCTCTCCGCGGTGGATTGTCTTATTGCCGCTGGTTCCCCTCGTCCCGCTCACGCTGGCGTTTAACCGACGCTGCATCTGGATCCTCGCTGTCACAACTATCGGCGCCCTCTTTTGGGTGATGGGCCTGTGCCTCCCGTGGCGAGTTTTGCTCGCCCCCAACCGCTCGGCCCTGGCGATTCGCGTTTTGACTTGCAACGTCCATGGTGATGCCCTGGATTCCCGACAACTAGCTGGTTTGATCGCCGCGGTCCATCCCGACGTCGTTGTGTTGCAGGAATGGATCCCGCCTTACGAATCCTCCGTCTTCGGTGACGGCGATTGGAACATCGTCACGACCGGCGAACAATGCCTGGCCACCCGGTTCCGCATCAACGACGTTGACCAGCTTCAAAACGGTTCCGGCGTTCGCTACGCCCTGGAAACCTCCGCCGGCCCGATCAATCTTTTCAGCGTGCACCTTGCGTCTCCCCACCCGTCATTGCATGCCGCTCTGCACGGCATGCCGGACGGCAAAATCGATCTTGAAAAAAACGTCATCGAAAGAGAAGATCAATCGCGCGAATTGGACCGCATCACGCGAAGCGTTTCCGGACCCCTTCTCATCGCCGGCGATTTCAATCTCTGTCCCGATAGCCCGATCTTTCGGGAAAACTTCCGTGAATTCGCCGATGCCTTCGACGCCGCCGGTTTCGGCTTTGGCTGGACCTATCGCGTCCAGTGGACGGCGACGCGGATTGATCACATCCTCAGCAACGGCCGATGGTCTTGTCGGGACTGCTGGCTTGGGATTGACGTGGGTTCGCCGCACCGCCCCCTCATCGCCGATTTTTCGCTCTCCAGCGCACCATAAGCGCTCGAACGTCCTCCGCCGGGCGGCCCACTTGTTCCGCCTCCTCGCCGCGCGTTATGCTCAACCGGCGAGGACCATGACCCAGGCGCTCTTCGACCGGTATTACTACTCCAAACCCGACTTTGAGGACGGCACGCGCCGATTTCTGCGGCTCTGCCGGGAACAGATTCCGGCTGGCGCCCAGATTCTGGAGATCGGCGCCGGACCGAGCAACGAGTATTCCAAAGCGTTCAGCGGCTTGGGCACGCTCACCGGACTGGATGTCGATCCGGAGGTGAAGGCCAACCAGTGGCTTTCACAGGCCTTCGTTTTCGACGGCAGACAGATGCCGTTTCCCGATGCTTCCTTTGACGCCTGTATCTCAAACTTTGTGATGGAGCACGTAGAGCATCCACTCGAGCACTTCAAGGAAGTGGCGCGGGTGCTGCGTCCGGGCGGCGCCTACTGCCTGCGCACGCCCAACCTGTTCCACTACGTCACCATCGGCGCCTCCCTGATGCCGCACTCCATGCACCTGCTCTTGGCCAACCGCCTGCGCTCCCGCGGCAAGGACGCGCACGACCCCTATCCAACCTGGTATCGCGCCAACTCGCGCGGCAAGTTGAAGAAACTGTGCCGGATGGCCGGCCTGTGCCCAGCCGCGATCACGATGGTTGAACCCGAGCCGTCTTATGGACGCGCTCACCCCCTGCTCTTTTACCCGATGATGGCCTATGAACGCACGGTGAATCTGTCGTCCGCCTTCTCGGGCTTCCGCGTCACGATTCTGCTGTCCGTGCGCAAGCCGGCGTAGGCCAGTCAAACCTTTGACGGCAGCTTGATGGACCGCCCGGAAAGCATGAACACGCCGTCCCCCCGATAGTGCAGCGTTGGCGGATATTTCGGAGAAACCGCCACGTGCGCCTTCACCACTTCAAAGATGAAAAAATTGTACCGATTTACAAGCTCGGCATCGAAGATTTTACATTCGAAGTTAGCGTAACATTCTTGAATGAGCGGGGCATGAACTTTCGATGCGGGGATTGCGGTCAATTTGAACTTTTTGAACTTGTCGACTTCAGATCCGGAGCAGTTTCCGATGCCGACGACTTTTCTGGCCATGTCCCGAGTTGGAATGTTAATCACGCACTCCTTGCTCTTCTTGATCATCTCGAAGCTATGATTTCGGTTGCTGATGATGCAGCCGATCAGTGACGGCGAAAACTCCATCACCGTATGCCAGCCCATGGTCATGATGTTCGCCTTTCCGCTCCACGCGGAACTGACAAGCACGACCGGACCGGGCTCGAGAAACCGGCGAATCTCCGAGACGGGGAAATCTTTCTTTTTGTACATGGTCGGGTTAACGCGCCGCTGCCAACGCTTCGTGGGCTGCGCCCGCCTTACTTTTGGCGGTATCGAACGCCAGCTTGGCATCGGCGTATTTGGGATCTGCCCGGAGCGCGTCTTCGAGCGCTCGCTTGAGCGAATCCATCGCCTGCCGGGCCGAGGCCAGGCGGTTCTTGGCGGCTCTTACTGAGGATGAAGCGTCCAAGGCCTCGGTCTGAAGTTTCATCTGAGCGGAGGCCTGGATCAGCATCGGTGTGGCCAGCGCTGTCAGTATGGCCGGATCCTCCGTCACGCCGGATTCGCGCGCCCGCTGTACTTCGTCTTGGGCCGCTTGCTTGGCTTTGACAATGGCTTGGTAGTCCGATCGTTGTGCCAGGTTCGCCAGCACACCATTCAATTCGGCCCGGTAATCGCTCTGGGCGCCGGTTAGTGCCGTGTTGGCGGCAATGTAATCCGGCGAAGCCTGATACGACTGCCGCAGAGCATCCACTACGCCCGCCATCGCCCACTGGGCCTTGGACAACTCTTCGTCGGCTTGCGCGGCAACCATTCGGCATGCCTTTAATTGGGGTGATTCTGAATTAACCCTCAATATCGGCTTGGATTGGGGCGAAGGCGTGCTCTGTGACCAGCTGGATTGGGGCGGACACGCGCCCCGTGACGGGCGGGCTCACGCATACGCCGAGTGTTGGCAGAACAACGGAGAGAGGATTACTCCACCAAAGACAACGGCGGCAATCACGAAACCCCTGCCAAGTGGATAGGCCATTGAGCACTCCGGCCAAGCGAGTATTCAATACTACAAGAAGATTATCGCCTTTCGCACGGATTCGCAAGAAGAAAATGGGCCCAAAGCACCTTCAGGGCAGGGCAAACGCATGTTTCACCCGTTCCATCACCTCCGCCCAATCCCCTCGCGTCTTTTGCCGAAACAGCCGCAAGCTCGGATACCACGGCGAATCCGCGCGATCCAGCATCCAGCGCCAGTCGGGCATGTATGGCAACAGCACCCAGGCGGGCCGGGCTAGCGCCCCGGCCAGGTGGGCGACGGCGGTGTCCACGGTAATGATCAAATCGAGATTAGCCAGCATGGCGGCGGTGTCGGCGAAGTCGTGCAACTCCGCGGTGTGCTCGATCAATTCCATGCCCGCCGGCGGTCGGCGGGACTGGGCGGCGGCGGGGCCGAGTTGAAGCGTGACGAATCGCGCGTCCTTTATGGTTGATAACGGGGCGAATTGATCGAGCCGCATCGAGCGGTTGCGGTCGTTCTTGTTTTCCGGCCGGCCGGCCCAGGCCAAGCCGATGCGCGGGCTCTTGCGATCGGGCGGCAAGCGAACCGCCCATTGCTCAACCAATTGCGGATCGGGCTGGAGATAGGGCACATTCGCGGGGATCGTTGCCAACGTGGTTTTGAAAACCAGGGGCAGCGTCATCAGCGGGCAATGGACGTCGAACGGCGGCAGCGGCTCGCCCGCTGCGATGATCCGCGTCAGTCCCGGCAGATTGCCCAGCAGGCGGACCAGTGGGGCGGGGCATTCCAGAATCACTTTTCCGCCGCGCCCGGCGACCATCGGGACGTACCGGGATATATGGATCGTGTCGCCCAGACCCTGCTCGGCGTGGAGCAGAATCCGTCGGCCGGCCAGATCGGTTCCATCCCATTGCGGCTGGGGGAAATTGCGCGGGGCGACGATCGTCTGGGTTTTGAATCGCCATTCGTATTCGCCCAGCCCGCGGGCATAGTCGCCCAGCAGAAGCAGCGCGAAGCCCAGGTTCCAATGGGCCAGGCCGAAATCGCCTTGCATGGCGATCGCTTTTTCATAAGCCGCGATGGCGCCGGCCAGCGTCGGCTCGGTTTCCTGCAGGGCCACCCCCAGGTTGCACTGGGCATCGGCGAAGTCCGGCTTGAGCCGCAGCGCTTTCTGATAGCACTCGATCGCTTGATCGAATTTAAGATCGTTACGAAATTCGTTGCCCAGGTTGCTCCATGCTTCCGGGACGTTGGGGTCGAGGGCGACGGCCTTGCGCAGGGTTTCGATGGCCTCGGCCGTGCGGCCCAGGCCCATCCCGCCGAGCGACAACCCCAGGTTCACCTGATACTTGACCGATTTGGGGTTCTCCGAAACGGCCCGCTGAAACAGCTCGGCGGACTCGGCGAATCGGCGCGTCAGTTGCGTGACCAGCCCCAGCAGATAGAGCGCATCGGCGTTTCGCGGCCGGGACGAAAGCACGCGGCGATAAATGGCCTCGGCCTCGCGAAGCCGCCCCGCGCGATGATACTCCACCGCGGTTTGGAGCTGGCGCTGGATGTCGTCCTTGCGAATCACGGGAAGCGGATGATACGCGGGAAAATTCGAAACTCGAAATTCGAATGACGAATCAAATTCGAAATTTGAAATTCGAATTTCAGACTTCGAATTTGATTCGTCATTCGAATTTCGAATTTCGCATTTCCGCCCCGTCGGCTTGTCCGGCCAGGGGGATCACCAGCGAGTCCATGTCGGCGTCCATCAGCGGCGTCATGTGCGGCGCGCCGGCGGGGCGGCGGGGACCCGAGTGAGCGAAGAGCGCCAGCGCCGCCATTGCGGCGAGTCCGCCGAGCGTCACGATCAGCGAATACATCATGCGTGGATCGGTCGTGGCGGGGGCGGTGACGTCGGCATCGGTGACGGGGCGGATATCGAAGGCGTGATCGGCGGCGGATTGTTTCTCGTCCCGGTCGCGCTGGGCGGCCTCCAGCTCGGTGAAAACGGCGCGCCGATCGTCCAAAAGACCGAGCTTCTGCTGCTGGGCGGCGACGGCGGCGCGATGGCGGGTCAGATCGTCCTCGTAGGCGGTGAGGGCGATGGCCGAGGATTTCGTGGCCTCGTCGAGCGTCTTTTGATCGGCGACGAGCTTGGCCTGGGCCGCCGCCAGGCCGTCGCGGTTCAGGTCGGTCTGCCGCGCGGAGATGCGGATTTTCAAATCCGCGATGCGGTTTTGCAGGTCGGTCACCTTGGCGGATGGGACGATCTGATCGTCGCCGACGGCTTGGGCATATTTGCGGCGAGCGTCGTTGAGGGCATCGAGCCGCTGGCGAATCTGTTTTGCCAGGTCCTGTTGCGCCGCGGGCAGGGCCGCGACAACGGGGTCCAAATCGCCCAGTTGTTTTTCCAGCGGGTCCAGCACCTCGTCGGTCTGTTGTTTCTCCTTCTGGAGCTTGTTGCGAAGAGATTGGATGACGTGATTCAAACCCTCCTGCACCTTGATTTCACTGGGGTCGAAACCGAGTTGGTCCTGGCGATTCTTGATCTGAAGGGTGTAGGCGTCGATTTCCCTTTGCAGGGGGTCCAGGATGCGGGTGTCGGTGATTCCCTGTCCGACGTTGGCGTTGTAGCGGTGCTGGGCGCTTTCGAGCTTCTCTCGAATCTGCTGAAGTTGCGGGTCGTTGGCCCATTTTTCAGCCTGCCGGGCCGCGATCAGGTCTTCGACGTCGCGGCGGGTGTCCTCCAGTTGCTTTTCCAAATCCTCTCCGTCGACGATGAGCATGTCGATCAGATCGCGTGCCTTGGCTTGGGAATCCATGGCCGATTCCACGAACTGCCGAAGTTGCGGCGCACTGCCGAGCACTTGATTGGCCGAGGCGATCCGGTCGTTGAATTGTTGGGCGGCGGCTTCAAGCTGCTGGCGAGCCATCACCGCGCCGGCGACCTGGTCCGCGCGGGCGCTGTCCACCTCGGCGGTCAGGTCCTTCAACTGCTGCCGCATTTCATTGAGCTGCGCATCGGCGACGTCGGGCTGGGTGGCGGCGCCGGCGGGGGCGACGGGAGACTCCAGCCGCGCCACGTCGGCGCGATCGCGGTTCACCGCCTCGTCCGCATTCAGACGGACGCGTTCCGACTCGGCCTTGCGCGCGGCGA
>JBEKXM010000035.1:0-14907 GCA_049512115.1 Tepidisphaeraceae bacterium
TTGCCGTGATTGAACGATCCGCCGGATCGGCCATGCCCCGATCATGCCAACAAAACCGCGCTAGCGCAAGCGCAAGATAATGCTATTATATAAGATGCAACTATCGTGCCGAACGGGATTGACTATGTCCCCGATTTCATCGTTCGCGTCGATGACGGCCACGGCAAGAACGATCCGCTGAATCTTATAGTCGAGGTGACCGGCGAGAGGGACAAGGAAAAGGAAGCCAAGGTCTCAACGGCGAAAACTCTCTGGGTTCCCGCCGTGAACAATGCGGGCATTTGGGGACGCTGGGCGTTCGTCGAAATCAGCGACCCGTGGGACGCGAAGAACACGATCCGAGCAAGCCTTCAGAAAGCGGCCAAGCCATGAGTGAAGAACTTCCTCAAGACGTGCAGGGTTCGATGATCGTCTTCGGAGCCAAGAGCATCCGCCGCAAATGGCTCGATGAGCAATGGTACTTTTCGGTCGTGGACATCATCGCCGCCCTCACCGACAGCGAAGCGCCGGCAAAATACTGGACCGCGATGAAGGCCCGAGAGGCGCAAACCAGTGGATTTCAGTTATCTACAATTTGTAGACAACTGAAACTAACCTCTTCCGACGGAAAGGCTTACAATACCGAATGCGCCAACACCGAAGCCGCCTTCCGCATTATCCAATCCATCCCCAGCCCCAAGGCTGAGCCGTTCAAGCGATGGCTCGCCGAGGTCGGCTATCAGCGCGTCCAGGAAATCGAAAATCCTGAACTCGCTCAACAGCGCATGCGCGAGTTATACCGGCAAAAAGGCTATCCCGACGATTGGATCGAGAAACGCGTCCGCGGCATCGCCGTCCGCGACGAACTGACCGGCGAGTGGCAAAAACGCGGCGTCCAGGACCAAAAAGACTTCGCCATTCTCACCGCCGAAATCTCCAAGGCGACCTTCGGCCTGACACCCTCCGATTATAAGAAACTCAAAGGTTTGAAACGCGAGAACCTTCGCGACCACATGACTGACCTCGAGTTGATCTTTACCATGCTTGGAGAGGCTGCCACCACCGAGATTGCCCGTAACAAGGACGCCCAGGGCTTTGACCCCAACCGGCGCGCCGCCCGGGAAGGAGGCTCCGTCGCGGGCAATGCTCGCCGACAGCTTGAAGCCAGGTCGGGCCGGAAAGTCGTCACCCAGGACAACTATCTCGCCGAAAGGCCTCAGCCCAAACTACCCCCCAAGTCGGAATAATCGAATGGCCAAGAAGAAACCCACCGCCGGTACACCGATCGACTCCACAAAGCATAGGGACACACGGAAAAACATTCCCACCGAGGAACTTCGCGATTTCGTGGCCGAGCAAGAGCAAAAGCCGACGACTGTGCTGTATCCCCGCGATCCGTCCCTTGATCCGCAGTTGGTCTGGAAAGGCAAGGACGAGCAGGATAGCAAAGAACTCGAAGTCCCGGCCGTGCCGATCTACATTCAGGAGAAAATCCATCCGCAGGCGATCATCGAAGATTTCCGCCGAACGGCCGAGAAGGTCGAAACAGATCAGCCCGATCTCTTCGGCGATTTCAATGGCCTCAACGACTTTGACAAGAAGGTGGATTTCTATCACCACGATCAGCACTGGTCCAACCGCATGATCCTTGGCGACTCGCTACTGGTAATGACCTCATTGGCCGAGAAAGAGGGGCTGAAGGGTAAAGTCCAGACGATCTACTTCGATCCGCCTTACGGCATCAAGTTCGGCAGCAACTGGCAGGTCAGCACCCGCAAACGCGACGTGAAAGACGGCAAGGCCGAGGACGCCACCCGCCAGCCCGAGCAAATCCGCGCATTTCGCGACACGTGGAAGCTGGGCATTCATTCGTATCTGGCGTATTTGCGCGATCGGTTGGTTGTTGCTCGGGAGCTACTTACTGAATCGGGATCGGTGTTTGTGCAAATAAGTGAGCACAACGTCCATCATGTTAGAGAATTATTGGATGAGGTGTTTGGAGCATCAAATTTTTTTGCGGACTTGCTCTTTTTCAAAGCTGGGTCGCTTGAAGATATTTCGATGCCGCGGCGCAACGATTATATCCTTTGGTATGCGAAGGACGCGGAAAGAATAAAATTCAGGCGCTTATTTGTCGAAAAAAGCTTTTACGAGGAAACATCCACCTATAACCAGGTCTGTCAAACCGACGGGAAGATTCGTTCGA
The DNA here is from genome assembly GCA_049512115.1 of Tepidisphaeraceae bacterium. Lineage (GTDB taxonomy): Bacteria > Planctomycetota > Phycisphaerae > Tepidisphaerales > Tepidisphaeraceae > PALSA-1353. Next base: position 2,186 of record JBEKXM010000035.1, read on the forward strand.
TAAGCGAGGACGAGCGACGCGTCGGCAAAGCGTTGGACGGCGGCAAGGTTTTTCGATACGTCATCTTGACGAAACCGGGTCCCGGCCAAAAGTACGAGGTAAAGTTTCAAGGGCGTTCATTCTTGCCGGGGAATCGGTGGTGGGGGTTTACACCCGAAAGCATGGACCAGATTTTGAAGTCAGGTCGCATTGTCGCAAGAGGGTCATCGCTGGAAAGCATCCGGTATCTAGACGATTTCCCCGTGACGCAATTGGACAATGTCTGGACCGATACGGCCAGTGGCAGTGGCATGGACAAAATTTACGTTGTGCAGACAAACGCCAAAGTGATTCAGCGTTGCCTACTTATGACCACCGACCCCGGCGATCTCGTCCTCGATCCCACTTGCGGCAGCGGGACGACGGCATACGTCGCCGAGCAATGGGGCCGTCGTTGGATCACCACCGACACTTCCCGCGTGGCGATTGCGCTGGCTCGCACTCGGTTGATGACTGGGCGGTTTCCGTATTATCTATTGTCCGATTCTCCCCAGGGCGTCAAAAAGGAAGCGGAACTAACGGGAAAGACGCCGCCGCCATACAAGACCGAAGACGATATCCGCAAGGGCTTTGTGTATCAGCGCGTGCCGCACGTCACACTGAAAAGCATTGCCAACAATCCAGACATCAAAGAGGGATTGACCCGGAAACAAATCGACGACGCGATTGCCAGGCATGCCGAGTCGGAGACGTTGTACGACAAGCCATACGAAGATAAATCGCGGTTGCGGGTGACGGGGCCATTTACGGTGGAGAGCCTGTCGCCGCACCGGACGATCAGCGTGGAGGATAAGAAGGCGCTGTCAGAGAAGGGCAAGGAAGGCTGGAAGGTGAAGCTGGTCGGCCCGTCTGATTTCAGCCGGACCATCCTTGAGAACCTGAAAAAAGCCGGCGTGCAGAACACGGTGAAGAACGAACGGCTCAACTTCGATTCGCTGGAACCCTACGCCGGCGAATGGATTCAGGGCGAAGGGCGGTACACGGATGGCGACGGCAAGGAAAAACGCGCCGCGATCTGCATCGGCCCCGAGCACGGCACGGTCGCTCCGCAACTGGTGAAAGAAGCCGCCAAGGAAGCCGTGCGGGGTGTGGGCTTTGACATCCTGATTATCTGCGGATTCGCGTTCGATCCCCACGTCAGCGAAGAAGCCAAGCGATATGGCAAGCTCACCGTGCTGTCGGCACGGATGAATCCCGACTTGGCGATGGGCGACGAACTGCTGAAAAAGACCGGGGCCGGCAACCTGTTCATGGTCTTCGGCGAACCTGATCTGAAAGTTGAGACCGAAAAGGACGGCAAAATCGTCGTCGAGATCAAAGGGCTGGACGTGTACGATCCTACCACCGGCGAAATCCGCTCCAACACCACCGATGACATCGCCTGCTGGTTCATCGACACCAACTACAACGGCGAAAGCTTCTTTGTCCGCCACGCCTACTTCACTGGGGCGGATGAGCCATACGAAAAGCTAAAGAATGCTCTGCGGGCCGAGATTGACGAATCCGCATGGTCCGCGCTCTACGCCACCCGCAGTCGTCCCTTCGAAAAGCCCGAGACGGGAAAGATCGCGGTGAAAGTAATCAACCACTATGGCGATGAGGTGCTGAAGGTGTATCCGGTCGGCGCGGTGAAGTAGAAGCGACAACCAGCTATTGGAGCCGACCAGGATCGAACTGGCAACCCCTGCCTTGCAAAGGCAGTGCTCTCCCAATTGAGCTACGGCCCCGAAATTCCTCGCCAGGACAGCTTACCGCACGCCCATCAGCAGTTCCATCGTTAACTGATCGAGCCGCTCGTAGGGCAGCGGGGAAGCGGCCAAATCAACGCGATCGAGCGGGGCGTCGAGAAGCTTGGCGGCGTTGGATTTGGAATACCTGGCGGTCAAGCGGGAAAGAGCCGGGTCCTGAACGTTGATGGATTTGACGATCTGCTGGATTTCGCGGTCGGCGTTCCAGCGGGCGGCCTTTTCCTTCAGGATCATGTACATGCGCATGCAGCCGCGGGCAAATTCCTTGACGTCGGTGTAATCGCTTTGGCGATAAGCATGGGCGTCGAAATGGCGCGGGCCGTTGTATTGGTGGTCTTCCAGCAATTTCACGAGGAAGAAGGCGTGTTTGAGGTTGGCGCTGCCGAAGCGCAAATCCTGATCGTATCGGCCGAATTCCTGATCGTTGAGATCGATGTGGAAGAGTTTTTTGGCCTCGATGGCGGCAGCGACCTGGTGAACGAAATTCAGACCGGCCATGTGTTCGTGGGCCACCTCCGGATTCACGCCGCACATCTCCGGATGGTCGAGCGTGGGGATGAACGCCAGGTAGCTGCCGGTGACGGCGAAATAGATGTGACCGCGCGGCTCGTTGGGCTTGGCCTCGAAGGCGAATTTGTAACCGAATCGCCGGTCGATGCTGTATTGGCACAGGAAGTTGATGGCTTCGCGGAATCGCTTGATGGATTCGACGGGGCTCTTGGCGGCGTCGGTTTCGGCGCCCTCTCGGCCGCCCCAGAAAACGTAAATCTTCGCTCCGCATTCGGCGCCGAGTTCCATGGCCCGCATGGTTTTCTGGATGGCATAGGCGCGGATTTGGGCGTTGTTGCTGGTGAACGCGCCGTCTTTGAAAACCGGATCGTTGAACAGGTTGGTCGTGGCCGTGGGGACGAGAAGGCCATTGGCATTGAGCGCCTTTTTGAAATCCCGGACGATTTGATCGCGTTGGGTGCGGGTGGCGTCGATGGGGACGAGGTCGTTGTCGTGGAAAATGACGCCGTAAGCGCCGACTTGGCCGAGGAGGTCGCAAATCTCGACCGGCGAAAGCTGGGCGCGGACGGGCCCACCGAAGGGATCGCGGCCGATGTTGCCGACGGTCCACAGGCCAAACGTGAATTTTAATTTCGGATCGGGTTGGTAGTTGTTGGGCATAAGCAAAAATCCTGGAAAAGGGGGACGGCATTGTTATGCAAACGCGGGTATGATGCAACGGGGATGCAAAGCGAACATGTCCAGGTAAAGGTCGATCTGGGGCGCGTCAGGGAGAACGTCGCATCCATCGCCCGGCAAACCGGGGTTGACGTTATAGCCGTGGTGAAATCGGACGCCTACGGGCTGGGCGCCCGGCGCGTGGCCGAGGCGATTGGCGATCTTGTCTCGGAGTTCTGCGTGTTCAGCGTGGCCGAGGCGCGGGCCGGGTCGCTGTGGGATATCGCGCAAAAGCCGTCGATGACGCTGGGCCCGGAGATCGGCGTTGGGGTGGGGGAACTGGCCGACGCGCACGTTCGCCCGGCGGTCTGGACAGCCGAGGAGGCTCGGCGATTGCGGGACGCCAGGCCGCTGCTGTGCGTTGATACGGGGATGCGGCGATTCGCCTGCTCGCCGGGGCAGATCGACGCGGTGATCGCCGATGGTGGAATCGACGAGGCGTTCACCCATGCCACGCGAATCGAGCACGTCCGGCTGCTGGTGTCGATTCTGGGCGGGAGGGGATTGCGCATGCATGCGGCGGCGTCAGCGCTATTGAATGAGCCGGAGGCCTATCTGAACGCCGTCCGGCCGGGCATGGCGATGTATCGCGGAGCGGTGCGGGTGTCCACGCGGTTGGTGGAGCTTCACGACGGCGGGATCCCGGCGGGATACGGCGAGTTTGTTGCCGATCGTTTCGGCGTGATTCTTTGCGGATATTCCCATGGCCTTCGCCGCGGCCCGTGCCTCGTCAACGGCGCACGCCGGTCGATTCTGGAGGTTGGCATGCAGTCTGCGTTCGTCGAAGCGGGACCGAATGATCGGAACGGAGATGAGGTGGTATTGCTGGGAGACGGGCTGGCCGAAGCGGAAATCGCCCGCGTCTGGGGAAGCAGCGAGCAACAGGTGCTGGTGGCTCTGACCGGCGCCGGAACGCGGACATATCAGAAAGGGTGAAAAAGGGCGGCGAACAGGCTTACAAGCTGCTGTTGACCGAGTTCCACCGCGCCAGAACCTTGACCCCGAAGGAGCCGATGACCGCAAGGGCGGCGATGGAAATGAGGCCCGCGACGATGGCATATTCGATGACTTCGCCGCCGGTGTTGTCGTTCGCCAGATCTGCCAGAGACCGGATTACTCGCGACATTTCGTTGTCTCCATCCAAGAGGTCTGATAAACCGCGACGGCCTCCCAACTCCGGGATATTCCAGCACCATTTCGGCCAGAATGTGTCATGGCTTAACAATCGGCGGTCGAGCAAACAAAAACCGGAAGACGCCTGGGTCTTCCGGTGTTCATTTTATGGCTGGCGAAATAGGACGCCGCTTTTAGGCCCGCGCGTGGCGTCGGGAACGAAGCCAGGAGAACAGCATGGTGGCGGCCACTCCAGCGCCCGCCATCTCGAGGGGCGCCGGCAGGGGCACCGAGGCGGCGGTCGTGCCGTCGGTAACTCCCGAATCAACCGGGGGCGTGACGACCGGATTGGTCACCACCGGATTATCGGAGGTTCCGGTATCACCGGTCGTGCCGGTCGTGCCGGGGTTCGTTCCGCCGGTCCCTTTATCATGATTGCCGGTGGAGCCTTTGATAATGTGAACGTATTTCGTGATCACCAGGTCCGGCAAGGTCGGCTTGCTGCCGATGCGGCAATCATAAGAACGATAATAGCACGGCGAGGGCAGATCCGAGTTGCCGCTCCCGCACGGATCGAAAAACAATGTGCATTGCGATCCGGACGAAACAAAATCCACCTGCGACGCGACTGAAATGCCCGGAAGCATCAGCAGCAATCCAGCGGCGCTCGCACACAAAAGCATTTTCATAAATCTTCCTCTCTATATAAGCCCGAATTCGAACAGCAATATGCAGGCCGAATATTCGCGTTCCAACCATGCCTTTCGATTTGCCCGGATGTGAATCGCCAAATCCGATCTGCACTGAACTGAATGAACTTGGAACGAGTCTATCCCAGAATTGGAGACGAGGCGGAAAGAACAAGTGGTTTTCGCCTTCCGGACCGCTTCGATTGCTTAAACTGGGGGAATTTGTGCCATGCGTATTGGTTACGACGACTGGTCCGGAAGGCCCGTGGAAGGTCAAAAATAGGCATCGCGTTAAGTTGGTGAAAATCCATTCGCACGTGGGGCCCATGAAGGCAGGCACGCATTGGAAGGGTGGCAAATTTTGCACTTCCGCGGGGCGGGGTCGGGCGAAACAAAAAGACCGGGAGGCGACAAGCCTCCCGGCCGAGTTAGGGGATGCAGAACCAGTGGTTGATCAGGCGATGATCGAGCGGCGAGACCGCAGCCAGGCCATCAGCATGATGCCGGCGACGCCAAATCCGCCCAGGGCTGAGGCAGCCGGCGCGGGAACCGACGCGGCGGTGCAGCCATGACCGCCTTCGGGGCCACGCGGCGTGTAATGGCCGCAGTTGAGCTGATGGTCACCACAGCCATCATCCTTGCGGCCGAAGTCGCAGTAGGACGGCTCATGATCGTGCTTGCGATAATCGATTTTGCAGCTGTCCTTGCCGCCTTTATCGCCTTTGTGGTCCTTAAGGTCCTTGTCGCACTTGTCGAGGTTGAGGTTTGACAAACCGTCCAGGATCGGGGTGATGCAATCCTTGCCGCCCTTGTCACCCTTGTCCGATTTGAAATCGACTTTGCACAAGTTGCCCTTGTCTTCGATCTTGCAACTGATGTCGTGCTTTCCACATTTACCGTTGTCCACACTGATGATGCTTGCACGGCAATAGCCGGAAAAAGCAAGCGTCAGGCAGGCGATGCCAAGCGCTATCGATTTACACATTGCAGTAGCCCTTTCGAGAAAAAGACCCTCAGCGGCCGGATGATGTGCGAACGTCGCACGTCACCGCGGATCCGCAGTTTTCAGAAAACCAGTCCCGCTTGCTTTCGTGAGCAACCGGATGTGTTGGACGGTAGGAACATATCCCAGGAATCCGAGGCGTGCGGCGAGCGTCAAAGAAAAATCCAGTCGGTTTCGCCCGCAGCGCGTTAAGAGCGGCGGGCGGCAACGGCGTTGAGTTCTGTAAGGCGAATTACGCCGGCGAATTGACGGGGGAAAGAACTGATCGGGTTTTATTGGGCATCGGCCGGGCCTATACGAAAACCTCGATTTTGCCGATAATAATTTGATAGATGGACTCCGATGGCCCGGGGTCCGGCGAGAAACGCGATGAGTCAGATCAATGCCATCACCGGTTCGATCGTGCAGGCGCCGACGGTGCAGCGGCAGCAGGAGATGGGCAAAGCGCAGCAGATTCGCCAGCGGCAGGACCGGCAAAAGAACGCCGCCGCCTCTGACGAGCATGAAGTGGAACAATCCGTCGCCAGCCCCGATCAGGTTCAACCCACCGGAAACGAGCAACACGGCCGCCAGCAACGCCGCAAGACCTACGCCCGCCGCCACCCTGCGGAGCCGGAGGCGCAAACCGACGGCGAAAGCCTGGATTTGACGGCCTGAATCGGGCGATTCGGCATCGCTCAAGTCCTGGGCAAACCGGCTTCCAGCTTAAACACCGAAATCTCCGGCCTGCACCATTCCCGGACGCGTTGGCCGTAGCTCAGGCCGCGGTTGACGTACAGATGGCGGCCGCTGACCGAGTAATACCCGTGCGTGTAATGGCGGAAGCGATGGGGATATAGCGCCCGGCCCAATTTGCTCGTGGCCACCTGCCGGCCGTGCGTGTGGCCGCTGAGCATCCATTGCCAGGGAAAGCCCATCAGCTCCCGCACATTGGCGGGATTGTGGTTGAGGCAGATGATCGGCTGAGAAGAATCGACCCCGGCGAATGCCTTGCCCGGATCGATATTTCCCGACCACTCATCGTCCAGGCCGACGATCACCAGCGGCTTTTGTGCTGGGGCGGATTTCACGCGGAACGACTGATTCCGCAAGACGATCAGCCCGCGTTTGCGGAGACACGATTCGAGGAAATCCGCGCGGCGCCGTCCTTCGCCGTTCACGCGCCTCCCGTAGATGCTGTAATCGTGATTGCCGAACGTGCAGATCACCCCGTGCCTGGCCTTCAGGTGCGAGAGCAGCGTCGCGATCCGCCGGGCGAAACGATACCCGCCGGTGATCAAATCCCCCGTGACCACGACCAGCTCCGGTTCCAGATCGTTCACCCAATTGAGGCATTGAGTCAGATATCGCTGCCAGACCACCGGGCTGTAGTGAAGATCGGAAATCTGCACGATTTTCCAGCCGGCCATGGCCGGATCGAGATTCTTCATCGGCATGGCGCGGCGATGGATTTCCACCCATCGGCGATTGACCGGCAGGGCGTGCATGCCGGTCAGGCCGAGCCGCGCCATGTTCATCCAAATCGCGCGGCGCCATTTCTCCTGGCGGCGCCAATGGGGCTTGTTCAGATAATCGACCAGGCGGTTCATCATGGTAATTTGGTTGTGACGCTTTCCGAAAAGATTAACCGCGAAGACGCGAAGAGCGCGAAGAAACGCGAAGAAGTATCAATTGGACTTCGCGCACCTTCGCGTCTTCGCGGTAATCCATATCATTAGGCTCGTCCGTGCAACAAAAGCTGGATAAAGATCAAGACGGCGTATTCTACCCGGCCTTGGCCCTGAGGGGCTTATGTTGCATGTGCAGGGATTCGGCAACCGCCGAATTCGTGATCCGACCGCCGGCCAGGTTGATCCCCTCGGCAAGACCGGAATCCTCCACGGCGGCCCTTTCAAAGCCGCGATTGGCAATCTTCAGGGCATAGGGCAAAGTGGCGTTGCACAGGGCGATCGTGCTGGTGCGTCCGACTGCGCCGGGCATGTTCGTGACGCAATAGTGCACGACGTTCTCGACAACAAAGGTCGGCTGCTGGTGGGTCGTGGGCCGGCTGGTCTCGACGCAACCGCCCTGGTCGATGGCGACATCGACGATGACGCTGCCGTTGCGCATCTCCACCAAATCCTGGCGCGACACCAGGCGCGGGGCCTTGGCGCCGGGGATCAAAACCGCCCCGACGACCAGGTCGGCCTTGCGCAAATGGTCGCGCACGGTGTGGGCGTCGCTGAAAATCGTTTGCACGTTGGCCGGCATCACGTCCGACAAATACCGCAAGCGCTCGAGATTGACGTCCATCAAGACCACGTGGGCGCCCAATCCCGCGGCCACCCGGGCCGCGTGCGTGCCGACCACCCCCGCTCCGAGCACGACGACGTCGGCCGGCGCCACCCCCGGAACGCCTCCGAGCAAGATTCCCCGCCCCATCATCGGCTTCTCGAGATATTTCGCGCCCTCCTGAATGCTCATCTTGCCGGCGATCTCGCTCATCGGCGTCAGGCAGGGCAAACGGCCGGTCCGGTCCTTGATCGTCTCATAGGCGATCGCCACGATCTCCGATTCAAGACACGCCTGGGTCAGGTCCGGGGAAGCCGCGAAATGAAAATACGTGAAGACAATCTGACCCGGACGAAACAACCCGATCTCCGCCGCCTGTGGCTCCTTGACCTTGATGACCATCTCCATGCCGGAGATCGCCTCGTCATGGGTCGGGACGATGGTGGCGCCGGCCTTGGTGTAATCCTCATCGCTGAACCCGCTGGCCACGCCCGCGGAGGTTTCGACGAACACCTGATGCCCGCCTTTGACCAGCGTTTCGACGCCGACCGGCATCAGGGCGATACGATATTCATCCGGCTTGATTTCCTTGGGAACTCCGATACGCATTGGTCTCAACGCCTTCCCTCGCCCCGGAATTCGGGGCGACATTTCTCATCTTGCTCACAGAATAGCCAACGGCAAGCGCTTGGGCATTCCTGTTAGCTGGATTTGACATTCAGATCCCCGATTCGCTCAATTTCGCGTGTCGCAAAAGCGGGGTTATTTTTCCGGTTTTGCGTCTGAAAATGTCCCACTTTGTCCCGGAATGTCCCATCCACCCCCCCTCCCCCCGCTGCGCGAGACAGGAGAACAGGAGAGCAGGAGAACAGGAGATTGGGAGAAGAAGGAAGAGGCGAAAATTGGCCATTGGACGACACGGTTGCCGAACAATAACCTAACTCTCGCCGGCTCGCAAGGAAAAAATTCGAGGCTGATTTGAGAGTGGGCGCGGGAAGTGAACGATTCGGTCTGCTTGGCAAATCACTTGCGCCCCGTTTCCAGTAGCCCCTCCTTTGTCAGGCCCACCAACACTCGCACCTCACCTGGCGACTTCACCCGCCAGGGCCTGTCAAATGACCGATCCGGCCAAACGACGCACGCCACGCACTCGCTCTTGGCGATGTCCACTCCAACCGTTGCCGTCTGTCCCAATCGATGCGCCGTCAGAGAATCGATGAGAATCCGATTGACATCAACCAGCGAATAAGGATTCTTTCTGTTCACGGGGATGACCTCCTGTATGCGGATTGTCCGGCTTCCGAGCCAGACCATTACCCGCTTTTTTGAGGCATCCCCGCTTCAAATGCTGTAGCCGACTTTAATCAACCAAAGATAGGGTGCGCAGGCAAATGACGAGCTCCCGAGGTTCGAGTGGGGCATGCGTGTAGCAAATGGAAAGAAAACGACGCAATTTTACGGTCACCGGCCGCTTCTTCGAGGAACGCCGGCCGCTCGCACAAAGGCAAATCCCGCCACCGCGCTATGAGGTGCCTGAGGGCCGAAGACCGATACCCCGGCTTGGCGTGCGTGGCCCAGGTCCAAAGGTCGACGTCTCAGCGTCGGATCTCGCAGAAATGATAGGTACGAAGGCGCTTAATGATGCGATTTTGTTCTTGGACACTAATATCTTCACGACGCATTTGGACCCAACAGTCTGGGATGCGATATTATCGAAGCACGTTTATATTGCACCACAGGTCTGGGAAGAGTTGAAACCGTGGCTAAAGACGCCGTTCCAAAACCCGCGCGTTCGGGACCGAGTGGTCGCTGCCGTTGAAGAGCAGGCAGCCGACCTTACCGCCGCGAAAAAGGCGGGGAATCCTATACTATGGAGTGCTTCCGCAGATCCAGGAATCAGGATTCTGTTTGAGGACGAAAACCTGTTCAGCCACGGCTCCAAATACTACACCAACCTTCTTTCGCTTCGGAAATTCCGGGGGGTGGCAGCCCAATATCAGCTGACAAAGAAACTTGGAAGGCCCCCTACGCAGAACGAGTTGCTCGCAGAGATTCAGCCTGAACTTGGCGAGAGGGGCTTTCAGCTTGCCAAAAAGGGGGCGGCAGCCGGTCGCTCACCTAACATTTTCGCGGACGAGGAAATTGTTACTCTTGCGTTCATAACCGCATTACTTAAAGGTTCGGAAGTGGTAATCGTAACAAGAGATGCGGACGTTCTCGAGCAATACTGCAAGTTACGTCTCCTGTTGAAGGAGCATTACCGTGCGATGCTGTTCGCTGAGGAACATGCCCAGAATCCCGACCGATTCCCCTTCCGGGAAGTACCGGTGGTCGATGACGGAGTGCATGTCACCCCGTTCGTCGAAAGATCCGTTCTCGAGTACGAGTCAACGGATATCGGATTTAACCCGTTACCTCCGCGGGCGCATTTTGTAACGGTCTATTGTCTACTATTAGGTGGAGAATCTCCGAGCATGAAACTCACGTACAGTAGTTTCTGCGCGGAGACTGAGATGGCTGCGGTGCTACGAATGAAGACAAATACCGGTGGTCTTTGCACTGATAAACTCGGCGGCCGGAACTGCACTATCGACACCGCCCGCATTTCGGCGCTGGTCCCGCGTCAAATCCCAAAAACACACCGCGTGAGGGTGTCGATCGGCCGGCCACGTATGGTGCCCACTGCTCTAGGCAATTTCCCATTTGACGATTTCTACAATGTGCTTTATTGCAATGAGCAGGCTACCAAACTCAAATATGCCTCTTTAAGAATTGATTGAAGGGAACGTAGCTCTTTTCCACGGCTGCTCCAGCCGATTAATCCATTGATGGGCGCGACACAATTCCTGACCATCAGTGGCCATCGGCTCGGGCCGTAAATCATAGCTACATCGCATCCGGCTCAACCCGCAGGGGCTGGTCGAACAATCTTCCCATCCAAGGTCGAATCATCCTCCAACGTCCGATACAAAATCCTCCCCTGGTTAGAAAATCCCGCAAAATTTCAATCGTGGCTTACCGTCAACACGTTTTTATGCCGATGCTCAAAGACAGCGTACGTTGATCTTGAGAAACATTCACAAGTAATACCATGCTCCAACCTAACACGCCCCATAAGCCGCGGATTCTGATCCTGGACGAGGATCGCATCATCCTTCAATCGCTCTCGCAGTTCCTGAGCCGGGAGGGATACGAGGTGCGGACGTTCGACGTGCCGGAGGAGGCGCTTTCGCGGCTGGAGGGGGGGCAGACGGAGGTGTTGCTGGCGGACATCAACATGCCGGGGATCAAGGCCGCCGAGTTTCTCCGCGACGTTCGGCGGAGATCGCCGGAGGTGGTCACGGTCGTCATCACGAGTTACGGCTCGATCGAGGGGGCGGTCGAAGCCACGAAGATGGGAGCGTACGATTATCTCACCAAACCGATCGTGGATGATGAGATCCGCGTGGTGGTGGAGAAGGCGGTGCGGCAGCAATCGCTGATGTTTGAGAACCAAACGCTACGTCAGCAGCTCGATCTGAGATTCGGGTTCGAGAACATCGTGGGGCACGATTACAAGATGCTGAAGATTTTCGATCTCGCCGAGGCGGTCGCCGACAGCCGGACGACGGTGCTGATGACCGGCGAAAGCGGGACGGGCAAATCGCTGCTGGCGAGGGCGATCCATCATCGCTCGCCGCGGCGTGACAAGCCGTTCGTCGAGGTAAGCTGCGGCGCGCTGCCGGAGACGCTGCTGGAAACCGAGTTGTTCGGGCACGTGAAGGGGGCGTTCACCGGCGCCGTCGCGGACAAACCCGGCCGATTCCTGGCCGCCGACGGCGGAACCCTATTTCTCGACGAGATCAATTCCGCATCGCCGGCCATGCAGGTGAAACTGCTGCGCGTTTTGCAGGAGCGCGCCTTCGAGCCGGTGGGAAGCACCCAGACCAAACACGTGGACGTGCGCGTGATCCTGGCGAGCAACGTCGATCTGGCCGAACTGGTCGCCGAGCAGAAATTCCGGCAGGACCTTTACTATCGAATCAACGTGGTGACGATCCGGCTGCCGAGCCTGCGCGAGCGATTGGGGGACATCCCGCTTCTGTCAGGGAATTTCCTGCCGCAATTTTGCAAGGAGAGCGGCCGGGAAATTCTCGGATTCACCGACGCCGCCATGGCGGCATTGCAGCGTTACGATTGGCCGGGAAACGTCCGCGAGCTTGAAAACGTGATCGAGCGGGCGGTGGTCCTGTGCCGCCGGCCGCAGATCGACATCGAGGACCTTCCCGAATGCCTGCAAACGACGGCCGGCGCCAAGGTCATCGCCTCGGCGGTGGCGGCGGATATCCCAGAATCGCCCATGCCGCTGGAATCGGCGCTGCAAGGCCCGGAGCGGCGGATCATCGAGGCGGCCCTGAAGCGCAACGCCTGGAACCGCCAGGCCACGGCGGCGGAACTGGATATCAACCGGACCACGCTCTACAAGAAAATGCGGAAGTATCAGCTGGATCACGGCGGGATGGGGTGAAGGGGAAATTCGAAACTCGAAATTCGAAATTCGAATCAAATTCGAAATTCAAAACTCGAAACCATGGCCCGTTTCGAATTTTGTCCTTCGAATTTGATTCGAGTTTCGAATTTCCCTAGTGGCCT
>JBEKXM010000036.1:0-14671 GCA_049512115.1 Tepidisphaeraceae bacterium
GCCGGCGAATTGCCGCCGCCGGCGGCCGGCCCGGTGCGCTTGACGCAGCACGTGCGAAATGCCGGCTGCGCCTCGAAGATCAGCAAGGACGTATTGCGCCTGGCCCTGGCGGACTTGCCCGCGATCGACGACCCGCGCGTCCTGGTCGGCGCCAGCGCCGGCGACGATGCCGGGGTCCTCCTGCTTGCCAAGGATTCGGCGACGATTCTCACGGTGGACGTGTTCAGCGCCTGCGTGGACGACCCCTACACGTTCGGCCAGATCGCCGCGGCCAACTCCCTGAGCGACATTTATGCCATGGGCGGCGCGCCGCAGGTGGCGTTGTCGGTCATCGGCTTCCCGGTCGACAAGCTGCCGGTCGAAGCCATGCGTCAGATTCTGCTCGGCGGGGTCGAAAAAATGAAGGAAGCCGGCATCTGCGTCATCGGCGGTCACAGCATTAATGACGCGGATGTGAAGTGCGGTTTCGCGGTCGTGGGAACGTGCCCGCCGGACGGCTGGGTGCGCAACAGCGGAGCCGCCCCCGGCGATGCCATCGTGCTGACCAAGCCGCTCGGCACGGGAATCATTTGTTTCGCGCACCAGGTCGGTCTGGCCTCGGACCCGGCAACGCGGACCGCCGCCGATTCCATGGCAGCGCTGAACCAGGCCGCCGGACGGTTGATGACGCTGCACGGCGCACGTGCCGCCACCGATGTGACCGGATTCGGACTGCTCGGACACATGATCGAGATCGCGCGTAACAGCGACGTTGAAATCACCCTTGATTTTGACAGCATCCCCCTGCTCGACGGCGTGGCCGAGCTGGCCCGGCAGGACGTGCTGCCGGGAGCGGTGGAACGCAACCGCCAGTCCATGGATGGTGCGGCGCTCGACCTGTCGGCCTTGGCCGACGCGCAGCAAGCGATCTTGCTTGGCCCGGAGACCTCAGGCGGTTTGCTCGTGTTCCTGTCGCCCGATCACGCCCAACGCTATCTGCAAGCATTGCACGCGGACGGTGTTGGTGGCGGCGCGATCATCGGCCGGGTGAGCGGCCCTTGCCCCGGCGGCCGAATCGTGGCCCACAGCCGCCGGGCAAGCCAGTTCGGCGCTTTGCCCCTGCCCGTTGCCGAACCCGCCAGTTGCTGCGCCGATTCGCCCCAGCCGCCGCCGCCCGCCCAACCCCACGGCCATTCCGATGCCCCTCCACCATCGGCGGCAGCCGACGCGCTCAAGAATTACCTGACCGCGGTCAACTCCCCGGGTGCTTTGGGGACCAAGCATAAGAAACTGATCGCCCTGGCATTATCCATCATAAGCAAGTGCGCCCCGTGTGTTACGATAAACACCAACGCGGCTCGCCAGGCGGGGGCGTCGGAAGACGAAATCGCCGAAGCGGCCGCCCTGGGCATCGCGTTTGGCGGAGCGCCCGCGGCGATGTTCTACAACACGGTGCGAAATGAATGAATGATCCTTAGACGGAGGCGGACAGTAGCCTGGTGGCGCTCGCAGTCTTCAAAGCTGTTGCGGGTCTGACAAAGGCCCGGGTGGGTTCGATTCCCATACGCCTCCGCCATTTTTTTCCCCTCGCTTGCGCTGCCGGGGGATGGATCGCAGGCAAACATGGGCAACTCATCCGTCGATCTTCTGCGAACGATTCCCTCGGTAACCCAGGTCCTGGCCTCGGAGCCGGGACGCGAATTGGCGCGTGAGTTTGGTCACGGGCTTACCACCTTTGAACTAAGGGCGTTGCTTGATGATCTGCGCCGCGACATCCGCGGCGGCGCGATCGACTCGATGCTGACTCTGGAGCAACTGGCCGACGAGCTTCGCCTCCGGCTGGCGCGTCTCAGCCAGCCGGCCGGCCGCCGTGCCATCAATGCCACCGGCATTCTGCTGCATACGGGCTTGGGCCGCGCCCCGCTGTGCCGCGAGGCCATCGACGCCATCGCCGCCTGCGATGGCTACTCGGTCTTGCAGGCCGGCCTGGAATCCGGCGACCGCTCCCTGCGCGAGGCCACTGTGCAACGCTTGCTGATCGAGCTGACCGGCTGCGAGGCCGCCACCGTGGTCAACAACAACGCCGCCGCGACCATGTTGATCCTCAACACCCTGGCCGCCGGCAAGGAGGTCATCATCAGCCGCGGCCAATTGATCGAGATCGGCGGCTCTTTCCGCATGACCGACGTGATGGCACAAAGCTCCGCCACGCTACGTGAGGTCGGAACCACCAACCGCACCCATCTGCGCGATTATGAATCCGCCATCAACGAGCGCACCGGCGCGATCATCCACGTCCACACCTCCAACTACCGCATCCGCGGGTTTGCCTCCACGCCCGATGTGCCGGAGCTGGTGGAACTGGGCCGAAGGCACAACATTCCGGTGATCGACGATCTGGGCAGCGGCGCGTTGGTCCCACTACGCCAGTTCGGCCTTAGCGACGAGCCGCTGGTGCGCGACTCCATCGCCGCCGGCATCGACGTGGCGTGCTTCAGCGGTGACAAACTGATCTGCGGCCCGCAATCGGGGATTATCTGCGGCCGCGCCGCCGCCATCGAACGCATCCGCAAAAACCCGTTCGCCCGCATGTTCCGCGTCGGAAAGCTAACCCTGGCCGCTTTGCAGGCAACGTTGATCCATTTCCTCAATGCCCCGGCTTGGCGGGAAAAGCTCCCGCTGTATCGCATGTTGGCGCGGCCGGCGGAGCAACTGCTCGCGCAAGCCCGCGAGCTTGCCGAATCCATTGGCTCGTTGCCCCAGTTGTCCGTTTCGATCGCCGACGATGCCGCCTACATCGGCAGCGGCGCCAATCCCGACGAAGCGGTTCCGAGCAAGGTGGTGCGCCTGCGGCACGAACAAATTCCGGCTGACGAACTAAACCGCCGGCTGCGCATGGGCCTGCCGTCGGTGTTTGGCCGGCTTCAGGATCGCGCCCTGGTCTTGGATATGAGGACTCTGCAAGAAGGCGAGTTGCCGCTGCTGATCCAGGCCGTGCGCAGCGCCGTCGCCAAGGGGGCCGCGTGCCGATTGTTGTAAAATCCACGCCCCAGGTCCTGCACGCCATCGTCGGCACCGCCGGCCACGTCGATCACGGCAAGACCTCGCTGGTGAAGAACCTGACCGGCTGTGAAACCGACCGCCTGCCGGAGGAAAAGGCGCGCGGCATGAGCATCGACCTGGGCTTCGCGCCGTGCCTGCTCGAGGGCCGGCGGCTGGTGGGCATCGTAGACGTGCCGGGCCACAAGGATTTCATCCGCAACATGGTCGCCGGCGCCGCTTCCGTCGATGTGCTGCTGCTGGTGGTGGCCGCCGATGACGGCGTCATGCCCCAAACCCGCGAGCACATGCAGATCGTCAAGCTCCTCCGCGATCTTCAGATTGTCGTGGCTCTAACCAAGATCGACCGGGTCAGCCCCGATCTGCTGGAAATGGCCCGCCAGGACGTCGCCTCGTTCCTCACCCAAGCCGGATTCCCCGATGCGCCGATCATCCCGGTATCCAATGAAACCGGCGAGGGAATCTCCGAGATTCGCGACGCCATTGATCGTTTAGTCGAGCGCGTCCGCCAGCGCCCCCGCGAGGTGCGCGCCTTCCGCATGAACGTCGAACGTGTCTTTTCTCTCAAGGGATACGGCACCGTCGTCAGCGGAATTCCCGTTTCAGGACAGGTTGGCGTTGGCCACCAAGTCGAGTTGCTGCCGCTGGGCGAAACGCTGACCGTCCGCACCATCCAAACCTACAAGCTCGAAACCGACCTCGCCTTCGCCAACTGTTGCACCGCCATCAACCTGCGGGACATCGATCCGCGGCAAGTGGCCCGGGGCATGACGCTCTGCGCCCCCGGAGTTTTCCAAGCCACGACTGAATTGATTGCTACGCTCCAAAATTGCGGCGATGGCGATCGCTTCAAGCGGCGATTTGAGGCCCGCTTTCATCTCGGCACGGCCGTCGTCGATGCGTCCATCAAGCTTTTGGAGGCCGAATCCATTGAGCCCGGCGGACAAACCTTGGCGCATCTGGCCTTGGCCGAACCGCTGGTCGCCGCTGCCGGCGACCGCTTCATCCTGCGTCATTCCGCCGCGAACGAGACACTCGGCGGCGGCACGGTCCTCTCGGCCGCCCCGCAGCGTTTTCGCCGCCGCGCGCCCCTCGCCCCGCGGTTTGAGCAGGCGCGGCAGGCCGTCACCCAAGGCGACTTTTTCCTCGGCGCCCTGCTCGCCAGCCCAGCCCCGATTCTCAAAACATCCGAATTGACGCGACTCACCCAATGCCAGGCCGCCGACGCCCAGCCCCACATCGACCGCGCCGTCTCAAGCCGGCAAGTGATCGACTTGGGCGGCGGAGCCTGGGCCGTCGCCTGCCGCGCCGCCGAACTGGCGGCTCTCCTCGCCAAGGCCCTGAAAAATTATCACCGCCGAAATCCTTATACCTGGGGCATGGCCCCCGCGCACGTCTGCCAGTTGCTTGATTTGGAGACCCGCAGCTTCGCCGGATTGGCACAATGGCTGGGCGAAACCGGCGAATTGGCCGTCAAGCACGGCCGGTTGGCCTTGGCGTCGTTTCAGCCCAATATCTCCGAGCGATTGCTCCACCTTCGCCAGCAGACACTCGACCGGATTGCCCACGCCGGCGTCCTCGGTCCGGCTCGCGGCAATCTCATGGATGAATTGTCCATTTCCGAACCCGACATGCAGGTCCTCACTAAACTGTTGCTGGAAGACGGCACCGTCGTTGCCCTGGACGGCAACTTCGTCCTCCGCGACGTTCTCGATGATTGCCGCCGCAAGCTGCTGGCTCTCTTTCAACATGCCGATATTGTGGAAATGAGCGCCTTCCGTGATGCCATTGGCGCCAACCGCAAGCTGGCGGTGGCGATGCTGGATGCTTTCGATGCCGAGGGCTTGACGCGGCGCGTGCCCGCCGGCCGCGTGCTCGTTCACCACGGTTCAGCAAAGGAGTAACCACCCATGAATACCCTGCCCAAAACACGATGGCGAATATCATGGCCGCGATTGCTATTCCTCCTCGCCAGCCTGGCGGCGCTCGGTTACGCCCTGCGTTGGGAGCGGCACGAAGTGCTGCGCTTGGACGATGGGCCCGCCCAGTACCTCACCGGGCCGCAGTTTGTCGAAGGAACAACCTACGACGGATTCGGGCGACGGCTCGGCCACATGTACGATGCCTACAGCCTTTCGCCCCTGGCCGCCAGCGAACGCGATTGCAAGACCTGAGGCGGTGGAAACAAGGGCGCGGGGCCAGGCATTCCCACTTTGCCCCCGCTGCCCGGGCCACGCGGCGCGTGGCCGCCTTAAGGCCTGCGTGAAGTGCCAAGGACTTTTTTTATGGCTCCCTCACTTCCTCCATTTTTCCTCCGCCTGCGCTTTGCCACCTCGGCGATCTCAAGCTGGCTGCTGAACCTCGGCATGTTCGGCCAGCGTTTCAAACTGAAATCCGCCTGTTCCCCCGGCTTTAATTGCCACGGATGTCCCTGGGCCACCGCCGCGTGCCCGATCGGCGTCATCGCTTATGGCTCGGCAGTGCACGCCATCCCCGTATTCGCCATCGCCTCGATACTGGGCGTGGCGGCCATCTTCGGCCGATTGATCTGTTCCTTCGCTTGCCCGTTTGGTCTGTTTCAAGATCTCCTGTACCGCTTGCCGTCCCCAAAGATCAGACTTCCGCGATGTTTCCGCTACGGCAAATACGTCGCCCTGGTGCTTCTTGTATTGGTGCTGCCGTGGGCGCTGGGTTTCGTACCGGCCGGATTTTTGCGCGTCGAGAAGCCGGCCGTGACGAAAAATGCCGCCGGGAACATCAACGTTACGGTAGCGGTTACGAATCTCGGCAGCGAACCCGTGAACGGCGTCCAGCTCCGCGCCGCCTACCGCGCAAACGCCTCGTCCAATATCGTCTTTCAGGACCAAAAGGTTTTTCCCCAACTGGTTGTCCCCCCCGGCCAGACCGTCACCGTTCCCGTCTTCACCGTGCCCAACCAGTTGAGCCAGGCCAATCTTGTGGTCGATTCGCCCCAAAGCACGGCTGAGCAGGAGCCACGCTGGCAACTGTATTACTGCAAGCTGTGCCCCTGCGGCACGCTCACCGCCACCCTGCCGGCAATTCTGGGCGCCAACTCTTCGCCAAGCTTCGCACGCCTTTCTCACGACGCCCTGCGCCTCAGCATCCTGGCCGGGTTCCTCATCATGATGGTGATCTCCGGCCGCCCATTCTGCCGGCTCTTTTGTCCCCTGGGCGCCATCTACGCCCTGACCGCCCCGCTGAGCCTGACGGGCATGGCCATTCACTCCGACGCCTGCATCGACTGCGGCAAATGCGACAAGGTTTGCCCCGTAGGCCTGGACGTTCGCCGCGAAGTCGGCTCCGCCGAGTGCATCGCCTGTGGCGACTGCAAAAAAATCTGCCCCCAACACGGCATCGTCCGCACCTTCGGTTTCGCCCGCCAACGCCAGGGCATGCCCCTGCCCGTTCTGCAAGATTGAACCGTCCGGCACCCTCCCCCGCGCGGCTGAGGTTCGGGTACACTGCCCGGGCCGAATTGCTAAGGGGCATTGGAAAAGGAGATATGCCGCAACTGGCAGATGCGCCCAAGCACGGCGTTACCACGATGGAACGGATCAGCGTAATTCTTCGCGCGAGAACTGCGGCGTGTGTTGTGGCTGTGCTGGTCGCGGCTGCTATGTCGCAGGTTGGTGCAATTTCCGACGCTCGGCCGGCTTCAGTGCCATCCCCCAACGCCGCGGAGGAGGCCCGGGTTGATCGCGGCGCGGCGTTGCGGAAGGTTCTGCTGGCGACGTTGGAAGAAGCCTATGGCCACGATGGCATTTGGCCAGGCCGCCTTGCGCCGGCTCGCGCCGGCCGGCCGGATTTGGTTTACATCAAGCCGGACAAAATTGCCGATGTCGCCCAAGCCAGGGAAGTTGCCCGTGCAACGGTCGTGCTGCACGAACAGCTTAATCAGCATCCTGGCGGTGTGTGGGTTGGTTATGCCGATGGGCACATGGAATTCGCGGCTTCGACGGCGGACTTGGCAGCGTGCGTGGGGCAGTTGCCAATCGTGCGGGCCAACATTGCCAAATACGGCGATTGGCTGGGTCCTGAACTAGAGAAGCTCGTTGATCCGAAAACCGTTGCGGCCCAGTTAGCTGGGCAACTAACGCTGTGCTTCGTTGATCCCAAGGGACGACCGGTCGTCGGTGCGCGCGTGGGCTACCGGGGATGGTTTGGGGGCGATTATACGCCTGAGGAGCGGGTACGCCCCTACACCGAAGATAACGTCCCGCTTTCTAGCGACTCCAATGGCCGTGTGGTGCTGCCGGCCGAGCTCGTGTTCAATCACGCCGGGATTCGCTATGGGTGGAGTTATCTCAGCTACGGTGCGGCTCCGTTGTGGGCATTACGGGATTCAGACTCGCTTGTCGCGCTCGATGAATTGTATCTGCCGGATTTCGTCGGCGGGAAGACGCGACAGATCCAGTTGCAACCAGCCTGCGAACTCAGTTGCCGGATCACGAGCGTAGGCCTTCGCGACCTGGGGCTGGCCATGGGGATCACCGAAGGTTTTGTCGCCAGGCCGGGCCAAGGTTATATCCGCGCACTCCTCAGTACCTCGGACGTACAACAACTCGATTTCCTGGTCCCACCCGGCGAATACAATCTGCGGATAGACACGCACCTGTGCGACCTTGCCTGGCGCTACGTTCATATCAGCCCTGGGCAACGGAAACTAAACCTGCAGATCGATTTACAGCCCCGCCTTTTATATCGAATGTATGGCCGTCCCGCGCCCGAATTGCGTGAAATTAAGGGCTGGAAGAATGGCGGCCCGCTAACTCTGGCCAACCTGCGCGGCAAATTGGTCCTTCTCGATTTCTGGGGCTACTGGTGCGGCCCATGCGTCGGGTCCATGCCAGCTTTGATGAAGTTATACGATCAATTCAAGGACAAAGGCTTAGTCATCATCGCAGTACATGACGACTCCGTAGACTCCATCGCCGAGATGGATCAGAAATTGACTGGCGTTCGCCAAAAATTATGGCAGGGACGCGATCTGCCGTTTTTAGTGGCCCTCGACGGCGGCGGCCAGACCAGGATCAAGTACAGCGCGTCACTCACTAGCGGCGCTACCACTGCGGCCTATGGCATCGTCGCATTTCCGACCTCGGTGTTGATCGGCCGCGACGGCACGGTGCTTCGTGCATTTCACGTGCGCGATCCCAACGCCAGTGATGAACTGACGAAGCTCCTCACGCCGGTAGGGAAATAGACTGTCCGCTTAGTCCCTCATCCTTCCCGCGAGGCAGGATATGAAGGGGACGCGAAGTTACGCCGCCGATGTGTCCCTGCCGCGCGCCCCCAAAAGGCCAGTCCACTAATTCGATGTACAATCCCGCCCATGGACATTACCAATCCCAAGCTTCTCTACGTCAAAGCCGGCCTCTTCGTCATCGGCGGAGCGATCTCCTCTCTCCTGATCCTCCTTGACCGCCCCACCCTAAAAATCGCCGCTCTGTTGCTGATCACCGTCTGGTGTTTCGCCCGCGCATATTATTTCGTCTTCTACGTTATCCAGCACTACATCGAACCCACCTACAAGTTCGCCGGCCTCTTCTCCTTCCTCCGCTACCTCCTCAACCGCCGCCGCTCCGACGGGTAGCAGCGTCACCCTGCGACAAGGGGGTCACGTTCCCATATCGCGGAATTGAATTCGACGCCTTCCTTTCGAACTCAAGTTCAGGCCAGTTTTATAATCCTCACATTTTTTTCGCGCACCAAGGCAAAAATGCCCCCAAAACCTTCACCTTCCGGCTATATATGTAGAGGGAGGCGCATTTTTCGTTGTCGATCCAGCCACTATCCCGTCCGGAAAAGCCCCCGGCTCGAACAGCGACAAAATGGCAGACCGACGCTTTTTCAACACGCGCACCCCGTAGACGTAGACAAAACCCCCCGCGGCGCCATCGAAAACGGGGGTTTTGTCCACATGGCACCAAGGCACAATCTTCAACCGTGGTTTTATTAGGTCTATTAACCCGAAAAATTCAGACTCACCGCGGATTACGTGGATTGACGCGGATGGGAAGAATGAGCTCCTCGCCTTTCTTATCCGTGTTATCCGCGAAATCCGCGGTTAGCCCTCTGGGGGCGATATTCGCCCCCCCCGGGGTAACTGGGACGTTCTGGGGGGCCAGCGGGACATCCCCTTTACCCGAACCAGTTCAGCTATTGCCTGCACCGTGCCACGCTGATATATAGTTGCCCATCACTTTTGGGAAAGGAGACCCGCATGAGAAATCTCTTCTTAAGTTCACTCGGAATCGTCGCTGCCCTCTGGTTCGTCGCCGGCTGTCATTCCGGCGGCAGCGATGCGACAACGCAAGCGGACAACAGCAGCAATGCCGTCGCCCCATCCGCCGCCACCCGGCCGATTCCGCCGGACTGCATCTTCGCCAAGGTCAAAATGGGTGAGGAACGCGATCAGGTGTTTCGCGAGATCGGGCAGCCAACTTCGGTGAACAGCTATATGACCGGCAAGGCGTTCATTCCCTTCCATTACGGCGGGGGCGACGAAAACCGCTTGTCCGCGCACTACAAGGGCGTAGGAATCATCACCTTCGGCAACGACAGCGCCTACACCTCCGGCTACAGCGTCGTCGATATCAGCTATGACCCCAACGAGCCGGGTTACTAGAAAAGACTACGACATCGCCATCATCGGCGCCGGCCCCGCGGGAGTCTGCGCCGCCGCCGCGGCCAGCGGCGGCGCAGCCAGCGTCCTCCTGATCGACAGTTCCGCGCGACTCGGCGGTTCCGTCACCGCCGCCATGCACCGTTGCATGTGCGGACTTTATTCCTCGGCCCCGAAAGACCCGCTGGACACTCTGAACGCCTCGGCCCAGCGCGACATCGTTCGGCGAATGTTGGCCAAGGAGCCGTCTCGCGTCCTCCCTCGCCAAATGGGCAAGGCCTGGGTCCTGGAATTCCTCGCCCCGGCCTGGGAATCCTCGTTGGCCGAAATCTGCGCCGAATCCAACGCCGACGTCCGCCTCGGCTGCCGAATCACCGCCCTCCGCCGACAGGGCAATCGCATCACGGCAATTCAATTGCAAGACAAAGACCAAGACCTCGAACCGCCATGGATCGACGTGAAAGTCCTCATCGACTGCACCGGCGGCGGCGCCGTGTTGAAGTTGGCCGGTGAAGACGCCGTTTTTCCGCCCGACGACAGTGCCGGGCGAATCCTCGGCGGCTTCGCCGCCCGGCTATCCGGCATCGACGGCGATGCAGAACTCCTCCGCCTCCAAATCCCCTATGCCCTGGCTCAGGCGGTGGAAAAGGGGCTGCTCCCGCGCGTAGCGCGGTTTGCCGTCTTTTATCCCGGTCCCGCGGCAAACGAGGGAATCTGCAAGCTCGCCGTCGATCCGCGCGAATTGTCCAACACCGATGCCGATTCATTTATGAACCGGGTCGTCCAACATCTGATCCGTCAAATCCCCGCCCTGGCCAACGCCCGGATCGTGGAAAAATCGCCCCGGATTCTCCCGCGCGACGGCCTGCGCCTCCGCGGAAGGTTCGTCGTGGATGACCAGCACGTTCTGCTCGCCCGACAGTTCGGTCCCGACGCCGTCCATGCCTGGTGGCCTCTGGAACGCTGGGATGTGGCCGAAGGCCCAACCTACGCCTATCCCCCCGTCGGCCGGCACTACGACATCCCCGACGCCGCCCTGCAAAGCGCGGCTGTTGAGAATTTGCTCGCCGCCGGCGCTTGCCTCTCCGCCACCTCCGCTGCCATGGCCTCCATCCGCGCCAGCGGCATCTGCCTGGCGACCGGCCACGCCGCCGGCCGCCTCGCGGCCACCCTTCTCAAAGACCGCGGTTAGTACACAAATTTCGCTCCCGAAAGCCCACGGATGGCCATCCGTGGGTACCCTTGCCCGCGGAGAATTCCAGATTGACCCAACACTGGATCGCAGGTAATAGGCCACTTTCGCAATCCAAAGCCCTGGGAGCTTGCTCCCTGGGCCATCCAAAGCGTTTCAAAATTCAAATTGACCAACTACCGCCTCGCAATATCACTGGCATTGATTGACCCCGCGAATTATGATCCCGAAACTTGTTAGAGGCCAACATTCACAACATCAAAACAAAGAGAACATCCGCGGCTCATGCCACCCCAGCGGAAGGCGAAGCCTCCGCAGTTGTCATCATTGGTCCGGCCCGGCTGCGGATCGAAGACGTGCTGGCGGTCGCCACCGGCTCGGCGCGGATCGAACTCGATAATTCCCCAGCCTTCCGCAAAATGCTGGAGCGAACCGTCGATCTGCTCGATCAGCACATCGAAAACGGCACGGCCATTTACGGAGTCACCACCGGCTTCGGCGCCACCTGCGAGACCGCCGTCCCCGCGTCTCTGTCCGCCAAAATGGCCGCCAACCTCGTGCGCTTCCACGGCTGCGGCACCGGCCAAATCCTCGGCGATACCGAGGCCGCCGCCGTCATGGTCGTCCGCCTGGCAAGCCTGGCCCAGGGCCGCTCCGCCGTCCGGCCCCTGCTGCTGGAACGCCTCTGTCAGTTGATCAATCTCCGCATTCTTCCCCGAATCCCTTGCGAAGGTTCCGTCGGCGCCAGCGGCGATCTCACCCCCCTGTCGTATATCGCCGCGGCGCTCATCGGCGAACGCGAAGTGTCTTTCGACAATCGCGTGATGCCCGCCGCCGACGCCCTCGACGCCGCCGGAATCAAACCGATCGAGCTTCGGCCCAAGGAAAGCCTGGCGCTGATGAACGGGACCAGCGTCATGACGGGTCTGGCGTGCCTGGCGTATGAACGCGCCCGCCGCGCGGCGCGCTGGGCCGCCGCCATCACCGCCATGGCCAGCGATGTGCTGCGCGGGAATCGCCATCATTTCGATCCGCGACTGTTCCTCGCCAAGCCACACCCCGGCCAACTTGCCTGCGCCCGCTGGATCGCCGACGACATCGCCTACTCCCCCACCGAAGGCAAACGTAACGGCCGCATCCAGGACCGCTATTCCGTCCGCTGCGCCCCGCACGTCATCGGTGTCCTGCTCGATTCACTCACCTTCATCGGGCATACCCTGGAAACCGAAATCAACAGTTCCAACGACAACCCGTTGTTCGACCCGGACACCGGAGACGTCCTCCATGGCGGCAACTTCTACGGCGGACACGTGTGCATGGCCATGGACATGCTCAAGATCGCCGTCGCCAACGTCGCGGACCTTGTTGACCGCCAAATGGCGCTTCTGTGCAACCCCCTCCTGAGCAACGGACTGCCGGCCGATCTCGTCGCCCATGCCAGCGAGGAACAGGTCAGCCATCACGGCTTCAAGGCGATGCAGATTTCCACCTCGGCGCTGGCGGCCGAGGCGCTGAAGTTGACCATGCCCGCCAGCGTCTTCAGCCGCAGCACCGAATCCCACAACCAGGACAAGGTGAGCATGGGCACCATCGCCTCGCGCGATGCGCTGCGGATCATCGAGTTGACCGAAACCGTGTTGTCGATCGTTCAGCTTGCGGTGTGCCAGGCGGTCGATCTCCGCAACTCCGAGCGTTGCCACCGCCGCAGCCGCGAACTGCACCAGGCCGTCCGATCGGTCGTCCCCGTGAACGACGCCGACCGCCGCCAGGACCAGGATATCCATCGCGTGCTGGACCTATACCGGACCGGCGCCCTGCCGATCGGCGCCGTGGATTTCCCCGCGGATTAAGTTGGACCAAGACGTGGGGCTTGGCATTTCCTTCAACGTTGAACCAAGAAGTGGCTCTCAGCGTTCTCGTCCAGCATCCGATCCACCCGCTCAAACTCAAACCCGCGCAAACGCAGTTCCCGCACGGCAACGCTCACGATCTCCAACATCCGCTGAACAGGGACTCCCCCATCATGCAACAGAACAATGCTTCCATCCCGCGTCTTGCGAACCACGCGCTCGATCACCCACCGCGCCGATCCCAACGTGTCGAACGACCGAACGTCCCAGCCGACCAGTGTCAGCCCGGCCCGCCGCAATGCCCCGGCAAAATGCGGGCCCGTCATCCCGCTCGGCGGCCGAAAATATCGCGCCTTCACCCCCGCCGCTTCTTCGATCGCCCGCTGACCCCGCTCCAGTTCCCGGCTCAGCCAGCGGCCGAAGAGCGCGCTGATAAACCAAGGATGCCGGTAGCTGTGATTTCCCAGCAGATGCCCCTCCCCCACGATCCGCGCCGCCAGTTCCGGATGTGCCGCCACGTTCCTGCCAACGCAGAAGAACGTCGCGGGAATCCTTTCGCGCCGAAGCAATTCCAACAATTCCGGCGTCGAGGCCGGATCAGGCCCATCGTCAAACGTCAGCGCCACCTTCATCGTCCCCACGCGGCCCCGACACTCGGCCCGGCAGAAAAAATTCATCCCGATGAACCACAACCCGCAGGTGAAGATCGGCAGATAAACCAGCCACACCGCGATCACCGCCCAGGTGCGCATCGGGTCCGGCAGCACCAGCGTCGCCGCCGTTGCCACTCCAATCGCTGCCCAGGATGTCACGCCGAATCGGCTCATCGCGGATTGAATAAACGTATCAGATCGATCCGACATTCCAAAGCCGCTGTGTTACCGGATCAATTGCCGGGGTGTAGCGCCTGGTTGTGGCGATCGCTTATTTCCCCTCTCCCGGAGTACCGGGAGAGGGGAAAGAGAGCGCGACCGTCGAGAATGCGGGTGCCGCGGTTGCGGCTTCCCCACCCACTGCCATAAAATCCCGTGTGTGACGCCCCCGACCGATTCGCCGGACATCGAGCCTGACCTCAATCCCGAAAAGATCGACGCCATCCTGGATCACGGCGTCGCGGCCACGGTCGCCTACGCCCGCAAACACTCTCCGTTTTACCGCCGCCAGCTCGCCGAATTCCCCCAGATCCGCGGCGTGGCCGATCTGGCGCATATTCCTCTCACCACCAAAAAACAGGTATCAGAATCCAACGACCAGTTCTGGTGCATCCGACGCGAGAAACTCCTCGACCTCTGCACCACCAGCGGCACCACCGGCGTCCCAACGCTCTATCCCCTCACTCAGGGCGACCTCGACCGCCTTGGCCAGAACGAATATCTCTGCTTCCGCCGCGTGGGCCTGTTGCCGAGCGATCTGGTCATCCTGGCCGTCACCATCGACAAATGCTTCATGGCCGGCCTGGCCTATTTCGAGGGCCTGCGAAGATTGGGGGCCGCCGTCGTCCGGGTCGGCGCCGGATCGCCGGCAATGCTTCTGTCCATGATCCAGCGCCTCAACCCGACCGCGATCATCTCCGTTCCCTCGTTCCTCAGACGTGTCGCCGCCTATGCCGATCAGCAGGGTCGCGATCTGGCGCGATCCACCGTTCGCAAACTCATCTGCATCGGCGAGCCGGTCCGCAATCCCGACTGGACCCTCACGCCCCTCGGATCGTACATCGCCCAAGCCTGGAACGCCCAGGTTTTCTCCACATACGGGAACACCGA
This sequence comes from Tepidisphaeraceae bacterium, assembly GCA_049512115.1. Classification (GTDB taxonomy): domain Bacteria; phylum Planctomycetota; class Phycisphaerae; order Tepidisphaerales; family Tepidisphaeraceae; genus PALSA-1353. The sequence continues at coordinate 14,491 of JBEKXM010000036.1, forward strand.
ACTGGCCTCATCGCTTTGCGAATGCCCGGCCGGCCAGGGCGGCCATCTCCATCCCCAACTGCTGCACGTCGAAATTCTCGACGATGCCGGCCAACCCATTCCCGACGGCCGGGAAGGCCAGCTCGTCGCCACCACCATCGGCGTCGAGGCCATGCCCCTGATTCGATTCGCCACCGGCGAC
>JBEKXM010000037.1:0-14425 GCA_049512115.1 Tepidisphaeraceae bacterium
GTTGATCAGTCCATTGTTGGTTACCGTGGCGGCAACGCCATCGGCCGCGAGGGTCAGCACCGAGCTATTGTTGATGTTCAGCGCATCGTCGGAGTCGACAGTGAGATTGTCGATCTGGAAGGATCCGCCGGCGAGAATGCTGACGGTTGAAGCAGCGGGATTGCCGCCGTCGATGGCCACATCATATTTGGTAGCGCCATTCTCGGGAACAACGCCCGTGCTCCACGAGCCGGCATCTGTCCAATTGCCCGTTCCACCCAGGCCGGCGGGGCCGTTCCAGGTAGCAACCGTGTTCGCCGACACGATAGGATGGTTCGCGCCGATCCAGAAGACGGCGGAAACCAGCACCAAAGCCCTGCGCGACCGCCTTGACGGATTGGAATAATTGCGCTTCATTTTTTACCTCCTGCCTGAAAGCCGACGTGGTACGCAAAACAACGGCCGACCGTGAACCAGCCGTTCGATTTCTCTAGGGTTCAGAGTCTGCGACGAAGAAAGGCCCACACAGAACCCAGTACGGAAATTGTGCCTAAGTTGCGTAAGGTTTTCAACAAAATTTGGTAAAATTTTGGTCGGCGATCATGGTCCGTCCGTCGCCCCGATATTTCAACCAGGGAACAACCTATTTTTGTGCAAGAGGCCCCTCTAAATGACGATGCCTGTGCCGACTGAAGTCGGCAGGCCGCGAAAGAACCGAGGGGTTGCGCGCCTTACGCATCGGGGATTTCGCACAATCTTTTCGTGATCCTGTTAAGATCGACGATTCATGGCCAAGCGCGACGAAGAATTTCCGCTGCTGAAATACGTCGATTCGCTGGTGGAGAGCCTGCGGAAGCTGATTCCGTCGGCGGTCACGGGCGAAGATGACGACGCGGTGCACGATGCACGGGTGGCGACGCGGCGATTGAAGGCGGCGAGCGATCTGGTGAAAGGCGTCGTCTCCGGACGGTCGCGCAGGCCGTTCAATCGCGTGGGAAAATTGCTGCGGCGGCAACTTGGGCCGCTGCGCGATCTGGACGTCATGCTGGAACATCTGGGCCAGTTCAAGCATCCGAAATATCAGCCGGCGATCCAATGGCTGCGCGAGCGGCTGGGCGAGGTGCGTCGGGAGGCGGTGCGACGGGCCGGGCAGAACGCGCCGCCGGCGCGGATGTTGGCGCGGCTCGGCACGTGGTGGGGCCTGCGCCACGAAATCGAGATCGCGCACGACTCCATCGGGGAGTTACTGAGTCAATCGGTGCATCTTCAACTGGACGCCTTCGTCGAGCAGGCGGACGATCTGATCGGCGAGGGCCGAAGTGATCCGCACCCGCTTCGGATCGCGGGCAAATCGCTGCGGTACACGCTGGAGATGGCCCGCGAGCACGGCAACGGGCTGCCGAGGTCGGTGGTTTCGCTGTTCAAGCGGATGCAAACGGCGTTGGGGCTGTGGCACGATTACGTCGTGCTGGCCGAGCGAATCATGCGGGAATCGGTTGAATGCGATTTGGCGTTGCACAATCCCCGGCTCCAGGTGGAACTGTTGGGCGTGGTTCAGTTGTGTTTACGCCGGTCGGAATCGCAATTGAAGAAGATGGCCGAGCTATGGAAAACGCGCGGGCAATCACTCACGCAAACCATCCGCCAGGCGTTTCCGCTGACGGAGCATGTCGATGTGCCCGTGGAGGCGGCGCCGGCCGTCGCCGAGTCCAACGCAGCGCCGGCGGCGTAGCGGCAATCAAAACAGAAGTTCATATCGGCCATGAAATTTTTCAATTTTGGCTGCTTTTCCGGGGCGCTGACACAGTAGCGGTTTTTGATAGCGCCAGGGCCGACTGTGTCAGCGTCGGCGCGCGAATCTGAATATTTTTGCGCGCTCGAAATGAAACCGCGGATTTCACGGATCGCGCGGATAAGAAGCCGGAGAAATTCAGTTTTCCATCCCATCCGTGTCAATCCGGACAATCCGCGGTTACTGTGCATTTTCCGGGTTCATGGTCATGCCAAAACTACGGTTGAAGATTTGACCTTGGGGTGGTGGTTACAAGACCCCCGATTTCGATAGCGTGGCGCGGGGTTTCGTTACCGTTACCGGGGGGACCCACTTGAAAAAACATCCGTCGGCCATTTTGTCGCGGTTTGGCATGGGGGCGTCGGATCGACAACAAAAGCACCTCCCTCTACATCTATAGCCAGCAGGTGAAAGTTTTGGTGCTGTTTTTGGGAATTCTTCGGATTTTCATGAGAATTTTTTCAAATGACGAAGCCCCGCACGTGCGTGCGGGGCTGCGGAATGCGACAGCGTTGCGGAATTCGAGGGGCCGAATTATGGCAGCGTGATCGTTTGGCCGACGCGGAGGGCGCTGGGGGTCAGGCCGGGATTGGCGTCGGCAATTTGGTGCCACTTCTTGCCGTCGCCGTAGTGTTGGGTGGCGATCTTCCAGAGGGTGTCGCCCTTCTTGATGGTGTAGGTGTTGGCGGAAGCGGCGGTCGGGGTTGAGGACGAGAGGGCCGGATCAGGCGTCGCGGTCTGGACGGGCGGCGGGGCGTAAGCCACGGGGGCGGGGGCGGGAGTTACCTCCAGGGCGGCGGAGTCGGTTGTTGGCTTGGGTTGCTGTTGCTGGCAGCCGGCGGCTATGAGAAGGCAAATCACTATGGCGGGTATCGCGAGTTTCACGGCGTACTCCTTGCTGGTAAGACTTATGCGAAAGAGGCCAATGCGGAGGCAACGCCTACCGCGGCGGAGGCAACGCCTGCCGCTTCAGGCCTGTGACATCCTGACTATTATCGGACGGCTGCGTTGTCCGGCTTTAATCCTGCGGTTGTCGTGGTGCGGAGCGGGTTTATGGTGGAGAAGCTGGTGATTCTGGGGCTGGTAATGGCCGGCATCGGCGTTGCGACCGGTGGGGCGGTGATCTTGATCATGGCCAGGATGCTGTTGCGGCCCAAGCGAATGAGCGATGCCCGGGCGCTGGTGCTGCTGCACCGGCTGTCGCCGGCCGATCTGGGCTTGGAATTTGAGAACGTCTCGTATCAGGTGATCGACGAACAGAGCGGCGGGAAGTTGAAGATAGCGGGGTGGTGGATTCCAAGCGCGGCAGGCTTCGCCTCCGCAGGCAACGCCCGCGGTCGATGCGCGGTGATCCTGCACGGATATTCCGATGCGAAGGTCGGTGGGATCGCCTGGGCGCCGCTGCTGCGATCGTTCGGGTTCAACATTCTGGCGATCGACCTACGAGCGCACGGCGAAAGCGGTGGGGCCAACACGTCGGCGGGGTTTTGGGAGCGGCACGATGTGAACCAGGTTCTGGACCAGACGAAATCCGAGCGGCCGGGTGATGCGCGGCAGATTCTGCTGTTCGGGGTGAGCCTGGGGGCGGCGGTAGCGGCGGCGACGGCGGCGATGCGGGAGGATCTGTGGGCGGTCATTCTGGAAAGCCCATTCGCGACCTTTCGCCGCGCCACGGCCAAGCACGGGGACAATCTCGGGACACCGGGTCCGTTTTTCCAGGCGGGCGCGTTTTGGCTGGCGAGGTGGATCGCGCATGCCGATTTCGACGCGGTGAATCCGGTGGACACGATTCCGAAGATTCGCTGTCCGGTGATGGTGATTCAGTCGGGGGACGATCCGTTTTTGGCCCAGGCGGACCGTGTGGCGGTGCGGCGGGCGGTGGAGGGGCGCGATTCAAAGCATGGTCCCAGCGTCTGTTGGGAGTTACCGGGGGTTCATCACGTGGTGGGAATGCGGGAAGATCCGGAAGGATATCGGCGGCGAATCGAGGAATTCTTTTCGCGAGTCTTGCCAAACACGGTGGAAGTATGCGAAAAGTAGGATTTTCGGAGCGTGGCCAAAGATTTTTGCAAGCTCGGAAGAACCCCCACCCCAACCCTCCCCCTGATTACAAGGGGAGGGGGAAAAGGGCGGATTCCGCAAACCCTCCGCCTGAGTCCAGGGGGAGGGGGAAAAGGGCGGGTTCCGCAAAAAATTATGGCCGCACCCGATTTTCGGAGCAAAAAAGTTGAGGGCACTTCAAGCGATTCAAAGCGACTTTTCGCGGAAGACGCGTGAAAGGGGCGAGGAGTATTACCGCCGCGGGGTGGTGGAGATCATCGACAGCCAGCCCAATCGGGTTTTGGCGCGGGTGCAGGGGACCAACCTTTACGACGTGAACGTGGGATGGAGCGGGAGCGAATATTCGTACTTCTGCACCTGTCCGCACTATGAGGAGCACGGGGAATTGTGCAAACACATCTGGGCGACGCTGCTGGCGGCGGAGTCGCGCGGGGTTCTTCCCGGAGCGGAGGATTTTCACGAAGAAACGGACGAGGAAGCGGACGAAGAGGAGGAATACGTCCCGGAAATCCGCACGATGACGCTAGGCAAGCGGAAGGTGGATTTCGTGCGCTATCGCGAGCAGCCGCGGCCTGCGCAGGAGCCGAAGAGACACGCGGTGTGGCGGCGGAGATTGGCGGAGTTGCGTTCGGATTGGCGATGGGAAATGAGAGGGCCACCCGATCCGTGGCCGGCGGGCAAGCAAATCGTTTATGCCATCGTCGCCGATGCCGACGGCGAGAAAGAGGAGCTAGTCCTGGAATTGTACTCGCGGCTGGCGGGGAAGGCGGGGGCGCCGAAACGGCTGCGGATGCAGAGGGATCAGATCAACGTGCTTCCCGAGGCGGCGGATCGGGAACTGCTGGGGATGCTGGTCGGCCTGGCGGCCGCGGCGGACTACGACTACACGGGCGTGGCGGTTGCCAACCGATTGTGGATGCGAAGCGGGCGGGGTTCGGCGGGGATTTTACGCAGGATGTGTCAGACTGGACGATGCGTGCTGATCGGGGCGGGCAATAAGTTCAAGCCGTTGCGATGGGATGAAGGCGAGCCGTGGCGGCTGCATCTGGCGCTGGTGTTGGATAAGAGTGGGACGGCATATCGGCTCCAGGGGGTGCTGAAGCGCGGGCAAGAACGTCGGGACGTGAGCGAGCCGGGGCTGATGGTGTATGGAGGGCTGGTGTTTATCGGGGACAAAGTCTCGGCGTTGGAGGACAACGGAGCGTTTCGGTTCGTTCACCTGCTGCGGAGGGAGCAGAATCTGACGGTTCCGGCGGAGCAGGGGGATCAACTGCTGGAGGAGTTGTTCGAGTTTTCGAGCGTTCCGCCGCTGGAGCTTCCGGCGTCGATGCAAGTGGCGGAGGCGCGTCCCGCGCCGCGGCCGCGGCTGACGCTGAGCGCGCCGACCGGCTCGGGCAGACGGCCGGGCGACGATCGCCTCCGCTGCAAATTGACGTTCGATTACGGCGAGCAGATTCTTTTGTACGGGGAGAAAGGCGCGGCGAGGTTCGATGCGAAACTGCGGCAAATCCTGTACCGGGATTTGGAGGCGGAGGAGGAGGCGGCGGCGCTGCTGATCGAGTTGGGGTTTCGGGCGGACACTGATTGGGAGGCGAAACCGCATGATTTCCGGCTCCTGCCGCGGCGGCTGCCGGCGGCGGTGCGGGAATTGACGGCGCGGCAATGGCACGTGGAAGTCAGCGGGAAGGTTTACCGCCAGCCGGGGAAAATTCAGATCCAGGTTTCGTCGGGGATCGACTGGTTCGAGCTGAACGGCCAGGCGGACTTCGAAGGCGTCAGCGTGAAAGTTCCCAAGCTCCTTCAGGCCATCCGCAGGGGGGAAACGACGGTGGTGCTGGACGATGGAACCATGGGAATCCTTCCCGAGGAGTGGCTGAAGCGGTATGGGCTGCTGGCGGCGGTGGCGGACGTGAAGGACGAGGTGATCCAATTCACGAAGAATCAGGCGGGGCTGCTGGACGCGCTGTTGGCGGGGCTTGGCGAGACGAGCGTGGATGAGACGTTCGCGCGGGTCCGGGAGGAGCTGCGGCGATTCGAGGGGGTGCAGCCGGTCGATCCGCCGCCGACGTTCAACGGATTGCTCCGGCCGTATCAGCGTGAGGGGCTGGGTTGGCTGAATTTTCTCAGGACGTTTGGGCTGAACGGATGCCTGGCGGACGACATGGGGCTGGGCAAGACGGTGCAGGTTCTGGCGTTGTTGGAAGATCGGCGGCGGCTGCGGCAACAGCTACGGGCCCAGGGACAGGAACCGATGGGGCCGTCGCTGGTGGTGGTGCCGCGGTCGCTGGTGTTCAACTGGCAACAGGAGGCGGCGAAATTCGCGCCGCAACTTCGGGTGCTGGATCATGCAACGGCGGACCGGCTGAGAACCGTGGACCATTTCCAGGACTTCGACTTGATCCTGACGACCTACGGCACGCTGCGGAACGACGTGACGCAATGGAACGACGTTCGGTTTGATTACGCGATCCTGGACGAAGCGCAGTCGATCAAGAACGCGGCCAGCGAATCGGCGAAGGCGGCGCGGCTGCTGCGCGCGGACCACCGGCTGGCGCTTTCGGGGACTCCGGTGCAAAATCATCTGGGAGAATTGTGGAGCCTGCTGGAGTTTTTGAATCCGGGGATGCTGGGGCGTTCGAGCGCGTTTTCGTCGATGACGGCCAACGCGGATCGGGCGGCCAGCGTGGAGACGCGGCAGTTTCTGGCCGGGGCGTTGCGGCCGTTCATTCTTCGGCGCACGAAGGAACAGGTTGCCGCCGACCTGCCGGAAAAGTTCGAGCAGACGATTTTCTGCGAGCTGGACAAGCCGCAGCGCGCTCTTTACGACGAATTGAAAGAGCATTACCGCCAATCGCTGCTGGGCCGGATCGAGCGGGAAGGGCTGGGCAAATCCAAGCTGCAAATCCTGGAGGCGTTGCTCCGGCTGAGGCAGGCGGCGTGTCATCCGGGCCTGCTGAACAAATCGCGCATCGACGACGCCAGCGCCAAGCTCGACACGCTTTTGCCGCGGCTGGCCGAAGTAGCGGAGGAGGGACACAAGACGATCGTCTTCTCGCAGTTCACGAGCTTTCTGGCGATCGTGAGAAAGAAGCTGGACGAGCAGGGCGGGGTGTATGAATACCTCGACGGCAAGACCCGCGACCGCCAGGAGCGCGTCAATCGGTTTCAGACGGATGACAAGTGCAAGCTTTTCCTGGTGAGCCTGAAGGCCGGGGGACTGGGATTGAACCTGACGGCGGCGCAATACGTTTTTCTGCTGGATCCGTGGTGGAATCCGGCGGTGGAAGCCCAGGCGATCGACCGCGCCCACCGCATCGGGCAGACCCAGCAGGTGTTCGCCTATCGCCTCATCGCCAAGGACACGGTGGAGGAGAAAGTCCTTCAGCTTCAGCAAGGCAAGCGCGAATTGGCCGACGCGATCATCAACGCCGACAACGCGCTGATCGGCAAGCTGGGCCGGGAAGAACTGGAATTGTTGCTGTCGTGACCGGGGGATGGCCATCCCCCGGCTTGTGGGAAACACATGCGAATACTTGGCATCGATCCCGGCCTTCGAATCAGCGGCTACGGCGTGGTGGATTTCGGACTGGGTCAGCCGAAGCTCGTCGACGGCGGGGTGATTCGACTGACGGTCAAGGCATCGCTGGCGGGGCGGCTGGTTGAACTGGAATCGGAATTGAACGCATTGTTCGATGAGTTCAAGCCGGACATCTGCGCGGTGGAGCAGTTATATTCGCATTACAACCATCCGCGGACGGCGATCCTGATGGGCCATGCGCGCGGCGTGATTCTTCTGGCGGCCGAGCGGCGGAAGGTGCGGATCGAACAATTCTCGGCCAATCGCATTAAGCAATCGGTGGTCGGGCACGGACATGCGGGAAAATTCCAGGTGCAGAAAGCGATCCAGCAGATTTGGCGGTTGAAATCGCCGCCGCAGCCGCCGGACGTGGCGGATGCGCTGGCGGTGGCGCTGTGTTGCGGGAGAATGATCTCGGACACTCGAGGCGGGTGAACGCGCGGCGGTTGCGCGGGGTCGCGGTGACGAGGATGGGGTTCATGTTTCGCCGCGGCGGCGGCACGAGTCAATCTGAGTCCCTTTTCGTCGCGACCAGCCGTAAACCCACTCCACTGGTTCATTTTGAAATCGGTTCAGTTTGAGATTACTTTCGTTTTGGATGCGCGAATACTACGCCGTCTCAGAAGGTTGAGGGCAGCACAAACAATACAGATCAAAACACCGACTCCAAGCAAAAGTACAAAACCCAGACTGTCCGACCAAAGGCCAAAAATTCGGAAGCTAAGGCGTTGTGCAAAGAAATAATACGCTACGATTATTAAGATATAACCCAACATTCCCCACATATTAAGGCTGAGCATCCTTCGCGAAGTGTTCTGGGCGGTGGGTGACGCGTAATCCAGTGGCAAGGGCAACGGCTGTTGCTTGATTGTTTCGTTGGCAATTGTTCCGCATTTTGGGCAGCGGTCAGGACTGGCACGGAGGTCATAGCCGCAATTGGAGCATAGAGGTGCCAGCCCTGCGTCTTTGCGAGATGATCGGGGGAATATATTTCGCCTCAATACTTCCAGCCACACAAGAACAGGCAGGAGAACGATCACTAAATAAAACAGGAGTTGCCCAAAGAATATTGTTTGCTGATTCCTCCCAAAGTCGCGCCCTCGAAAGATTTCGACGCGCATCTCTCCGAAGTCATTGGTAATCCAAACTTGCGGATCGTGCCCAAACATAATTGGCCCATGCGACGATATTATCCAGACGACGACAGCCAATGGCAGCGACAATACTAATCCCAAAATGACGAACGTCATCCACCGCAGCCATTTCATCAGTCGCTATGCTAACCAATCAGCGCCGCCAATTCCTCAATCTCGCAAGCCGTTCTTCTCAGACTGCTAATGGTTTTTTGCCGGTTGGGCACGGTTTTTCGCCCTCCCGAAATCGTCGGATACTTTGGGTATTTTTCGCCTTGAAAAAATGGATAAGCTCACCGGTCAACATCGAAGGAAAAAGGGGGCCGGCGGAGGGGAGCGTTCCGCCGATCAGCGGGATCGGCTAAGATGACTGTACATGATTTCGGCGATCACCGGAGAATTGAGGCGGGTGCAGGAGGATCGCGTGCACCTGGCGTGCGGGGCGATGATTTTTGAAATCCTGGTGCCGGCGTCGGACATCCCGCAATTGCGGGGGAGCGTGGGGGAAGAAATCACGGTCCAGACGATTTTCGATCTGGAGGGAGATGCGACGCGGGGCGGGCTGACGCCGCGGCTGATCGGATTCCTCCGCCCCGAGGACAAGCGATTCTTCCAGCTTTTCATCACGGTCAAGGGGATCGGGCCCAAGCGGGCGCTGCGGGCGCTAGTGCAGCCGACCGGGCAGATCGCCGAGGCGATCGAATCCAAAAACACGCGGTTTTTGGTCGGATTACCGGAGATCGGCAAGCGAACGGCGGAGCAGATCGTGGCGGAGTTGGCGGGGAAGGTGACGGAGTTCGCGATGGTGGGTCCCGCGCGGCAGCGCGCGGCCAGCCATACAATCGGGGAGTTGGAGGCGATCGACGCGGCGGTGCAACTGGGCATCGCCCGACCGGAGGCGGAGCGGCTGCTGGATCGCGCCAAGCAGACGGAACGGGAGGCTTCGCCTGCCCGTGGGCAGGACAAGGCGCCGGAAGATCTTTTGCGCGAAATGCTGCGCCTCCGCTCCGTTCGGGTATGACGGACCATGAGCCATGCCAAAATACGGGATTCGATTATTCGAAGCCTTTGGGATCACGGTTTATCTCCATTGGTCGTGGCTGGTGGTGGCGGTCTTCGAGTTGCAGCAGCGAAGCGGCCGATATCATTCGCCCGGTTGGAACGTGGCGGAATATCTGACGTTGTTTGCGATCGTGCTGATGCATGAATTCGGGCATGCGCTGGCGTGCCGGTCGGTGGGGGGCAAGGCGGATCGGATCATCCTGTGGCCGCTGGGCGGGGTGGCGTACGTGAGCCCGCCGATGCGGCCGGGTGCGATGCTGTGGAGCATCGTCGCCGGGCCGCTGGTCAATGTCGCGCTGTTGCCGGTGACGGTGTGGTGGCTTGGGCTGCCGGGTAATTCGGACCTGGACGGATATCTACGTTCGGTTGCCGGGATCAACCTGATATTGCTGATCTTCAATCTGCTGCCGATTTATCCGCTGGACGGCGGGAAGATTTTGTGGGCTTTGCTGTGGTTCGTGATCGGGCAGGGACGCGCGCTGACGGTGGCGAGCGTGATCGGGCTGTTCGGGGCGGCCGGGCTGGGCGCGCTGGCGTTATGGAGCAGCGATTACTGGCTGGGGATTCTGGCGCTTTTCGCGGCGTTCCAGGCTTGGGTGGGATTCAAAAGCGCCCAGGCGATGCGTCGTCGGCAAAACATTCCGATGCGGGCGGGCTTCGCCTGCCCGAACTGCGGGGCGCCGCCGCCGATGGGAGTGTTCTGGGTCTGCTCCAATTGCCGATCGCGATTTGACGCATTCGAGAGTCCTGGGCAGTGCCCGGCGTGCGGGACGGCGTTTCAGTCGAACACCTGCATGGCCTGCGGGGCGCGAACGCCAATCGCGGCGTGGGTCAGGCAGATGCCGCCGCAAGGGGTCGTGCGACGAGTGCCGGGGGGGAATTAGGGTCGAAGACCGGGGGATGGCCATCCCCCGGCTTTGGTGGACATTCGGATGCCGCTGCACTTGTGATGTAACGGCGCGTCGCTAAAACAATGGCGATGGCGCGAGAGCGAATTGTGTCGGGTCAGTCCGGCGGGGAGGAGGAGAACCAGTTCAACTACGCGCTGCGGCCGAAGAGTTTTTCGCAGTATATCGGGCAGGAAACGCTGATCCGGCGATTGAAGATCGCGGTGGATGCGGCCAAGGGGCGCAAGGAGCCGGTGGAGCACGTGCTTCTGCACGGCCCGCCGGGGCTGGGAAAGACGACGCTGGCGCACGTGATCGCCAACGAAATGGGGGCGCAGGTTCAGGCCGCCAACGGACCGGCGCTGACCAACGGGGCGGACCTGGTGGGCATTCTGACGAAACTGAGCGAAGGGGACGTGTTGTTCATCGACGAGATTCACCGGCTGCCGGCGATCGTGGAGGAACACCTGTATTCGGCGATGGAGGATTTCAAGGTGGACATCCCGCTGGATAAGGGGATGCACGCGCGCACGATGACGGTGCGGCTTTCGCCGTTCACGCTGATCGGGGCGACGACGCGGATCGGTCTGCTGACCGGCCCGATGCGGAGCCGGTTCGGCATCGCGAATCACATCGAGTTTTACGCGCCGGAGGCGTTGCACGAGATTCTGCGTCACAACGCGAAATTGCTGAAGATCGAGAGCGAGGACGCGGCGCTGTGGGAACTTGCGCGGCGAAGCCGGGGCACGCCGCGGATTGCCAACCGGCTTCTGCGCCGGGTGCGCGATTACGCGGCGGTGGAGGCCAAGGGAAAACTGACGGTCTCGGTGACGCAGGAAGCGTTGAAGTTGGAAGGGATCGACGACCGGGGGCTGGACGAGCAGGATCGGGCGTATTTGCGCACTTTGATCCAGGTTTACCAAGGCGGCCCGGCCGGGGTGGAAGCCATCGCCGCCAGCCTCGGAGAGGAAATCGACACGCTGGTGGACGTTGTCGAGCCGTATCAGCTCCAGACGGGATTGGTGCTACGGACGCGCCAGGGCCGGCGGGCAACCAAGACGGCTTACGATCATTTGAAGCTTAAATACGTCCCGCCCGCGGCAGACGAGGAGGATCAGAAGGAATTGTTCGAGGACCGATCCGCCAATGGGGATTAGCGGCGAATAATTTCCCTGCAAAATCTGCAAAAAAATGTTGCAAAATTGCCAATGGCTGGTATGGTGGTGCGCGTCAGTTTACTCAGGCATTTCGCTTTTGTTTGGGCACGCATGTCGGATAGGTCGTCGATAGCTTTCGACACGTTCGCGGAGGTATTTTGGCCGCCTCCAAAGACCTTCGTGTTTTCATTTCTTTTGTCCCCGGCGAGGCTTGGAGCACACATCCACGGCTCCGGGCAGCTTCGCCGAATTTGTGTGGGAGGACGGTCATGGCAACTGGAACCGTCAAATGGTTCGATTCGAAGAAGGGCTTCGGGTTCATCCTGAATCCGGAAGGAATGGACGTTTTCGTCCATTTCAGCAGCATCGAGGGAGACGGATTTCGCTCGTTGAAAGATGGTGAAAGGGTTGAATACAACCAGATCACCGGCGTCAAGGGATTGAGCGCCCAGGCCGTCAAACGGGTGGGCGAACGCGTGGCAGTTAAAAATTGAGCCTGGCGACGTTAGAGTAGTCCCAGGCTCATGAATCATTTCTTGGCAGGACTGCTGATCGGTTTTCTGGGCAGTTTGCTGGTCTCGTCGGGGCTTGCCGCGGCGATTCTGGTGCGCGTGAAGGCGCATCGGCTGCGCATGCGCCGGGCGCTGGCGCGGATTCGTGCCGCGTCGCACCGGCGAATGGCTCGAATGCAGGCCCGCGCCCAATCCATCCAGCGATTGGCGGAGGTGGGGACGTTCACCGGCGGACTGGCGCACGAAATCAAGAATCCCCTCTCGACGGTTCTGCTGAATTTGCAGTTGTTGCAGGAAGACCTGGATTCGAACGATCCGGCGCACCGGCGGCTGACGGCGCGGCTGAACACCGTCAGCCGCGAGGCTTCCCGGCTCCGGGACATCCTCGATGATTTTCTCCGCTTTGCCGGCAAAATCGAACTTCGCAAGGAAACGGTGGACCTGAACCTGCTTTTGGAGGAGTTGGTGGATTTCTTCGCGCCGCAGGCGCAGCTCAACCGCGCCCAATTGCGGTTCAAGCCGTATCCACGTCCGCTCGTGGTTCAGGTCGATCCGCGGCTGATCAAGCAGACGATACTGAACCTGATGATCAATGCGCTTCAGGCGATGCCCAATGGGGGAGAGCTGATTCTGTCGGCGAGCAACACGGGGAAAGAGGCGGTGGTGGACGTGATCGACACGGGCACGGGAATTCCGCCGGAGGCCCTGGACAAGATTTTCCAGGCCTATTACTCGACGAAGAGAGGCGGGACGGGGCTGGGGCTGGCGATGGCGCAGCGGATCGTTCAGGAACACGGCGGGCGACTGACCGTCAGCAGCGAGCCGGTGAAGGGATCGGATTTCAAGATCACGTTGCCGATGTCCGGCTAGGCAAGGCAACTTGGAAAGATTACCGCGAAGGACGCGAAGGTGCGCGAAGAAATTCAGACATTTTTTTTTCTTCGCGTAACTTCGCGTCCTTCGCGCCTTCGCGGTGATATGTTTCGGTTGCGGCCGAGCGGGTAAGATGCCGACGTTGCCATGCTGGATAACGAAATACCCAAAGCAACGGTGTTGGTGGTGGACGACGAGCGGGACCATGCGCAGGTGATGTGCGAGGCCCTGCAGCGGCAGGGGCATCGGTGCGACGTGACGTTCAATCTGGCGGAGGCGGAATCGCGGCTGAAGCAGAAGAGCTACGACGTGATCGTCACGGATTTGGTGATGGACGGGAAGCGGGACGGGCTGGAGGTGTTGCGGAAGGCGAAGTCGCTGACTCCGCCGCCGCAGGTGATTCTGGTTTCGGCGCACGGGGACATTCCGATCGCGGTGCAGGCGATGAACGAGGGTGCGTACGGGTTTATCGAGAAGCCGTTGGATTTGAATCATTTCCGGGCGCAGGTGAACCGTGCGGCGGAACGGGCGGCGTTGCAGAAGCAGAACCAGGTCTTGCGGGAGGAGTTGCAGGAGCAAAGCGGTTTCGAGGGGATCATCGGCAAGAGCGGGGCGATGCAGCGGGTACTGACGACGGCGCGGCAGGTGGCCGCCAGCGACATCCCGGTCCTGATCATGGGGGAAAGCGGGACGGGCAAGGAGCTGATCGCGCGGGCGATTCATTACAACAGCCGGCGGCGGAAGAACCGGATGGTGACGTTGAATTGCGCTGGATTGAGCGAGAGCATTCTGGAAGACGAATTGTTCGGGCATATTAAGGGCGCGTTCACCGGTGCGCAAACGGAGCGGGCGGGTCGATTCGAGCACGCGGACGGGGGGACGCTGTTCATGGACGAGATCGGCGACATGCCGGGGGTGATGCAGGCGAAATTATTGCGCGTGTTGGAGAACGGGGAGGTGGTGCGTATGGGGAGCAACGAGCCGATCGAAGTGGACGTGCGACTGATCAGCGCCACCAACCGGAAGCTGGAGGAGATGGTGGCGGAGAAGCAATTCCGGGAGGATTTGTTTTTCCGGATCAAGGGGGTGACGCTAAGCCTGCCGCCGCTACGGGAGCGGCGTGAGGACATTCCACTGCTGATGCACTATTTTTTGCAGGAATTCGCGGAGAAATACAAGAAGGAATTGGAGGGGATCACGCCGGCGGCGCAGCAGATGCTGGTGTCGTACGGTTGGCCGGGGAACGTGCGGCAACTGCGGACGGCGGTGGAGAACATGGTGGTGCTGGCGCCCGGGAAAATGATGGGGGTGGAATCGCTGCCGGCCGAGATTCAGCCCGCCGCGGGGGCGGAGCACATTTCGGGGATCACCAACCTGGTGTGAATCAGCATC
>JBEKXM010000038.1:0-21901 GCA_049512115.1 Tepidisphaeraceae bacterium
AGGCGTTCCATGCGGCTGAGGAAGGTGCGGAGTTCGTGGTGACGCGCTATCGAGATGGGGGCGTAAATCTGCGGACACAGTTTAAGAGGATCATTGTGAAGGCTGGGTTGTTGCCATGGCCGAAGCTGTTCCAGAATCTCCGGGCAACGCGAGCTACGGAAGTTGAACGGGTTTTCGGGAGCCATCTTGAATCGGTTTGGATCGGGCACAGTGCCCGCGTGGCGGAAGATCACTACTTGCAGGTGACAGAAGCAGACTACAAGCGGGCGGCAGCCGAGTCGGCAGCGGAAAAGGTAACGCAGAATCCGACGCAGCATGGCGTGGAAATGACGCGCATGAGCTCGCACGCGTCTGAGGAGAGCGATTCGCAAGTGGAGTCAACGCCAGAAGATGCGAATTCGTGCGAGACTGTGCGAAATGAATCAATAGCAGCGACAGGACTCGAACCTGTGACCCGGGGCTTATGAATCCCCTGCTCTGCCAACTGAGCTACGCTGCCAAATGTTCTCCGTGTTGATTTTAAGCGGGTTGAAGCGCGGGTCAATGGCAGGCGGCGATGGGGGAATCCTGAGTCGCCGGATCAGACCCCCAAACGCCCTTTGCTGAAGCTCTTACTTCAAATGCAAATCCACGCCTTCCTCTTCCCACTGCTCGACCAGGCGTTTGAGGTCGGCCACCGTCGCATTGAGTTCTCGCGAGGTGTCGACCAGCGATTGATAGAGCCTGGGATCGTTGACCAACTGGCCGGCGGCGCCCTGGCCCTTGTCGACCTTGTCCAGAATGTTCTGCATGCTGGTCAGGACGCCGGAGACTTGCGTGAGCCGCTCGCCGATTTGCTTGCTGAGTTCGTCGATGTCCTTCCCTGCGCCTTTGATGGTCACCGTCGCGTTGGCGCTCGCGCTCTTCAAGCTGTCGGCCAGGCTGTCGAGCTTCTCGGTCGTGGTGCGGAGGTTGTTGATCGCCACCTTCAGGTTGCTCTGGGTGACCGAATCGCCGAAGACCGACTGGAGGGAATCGGCCAACTGGCCGATCTTTCCGGCCTGGATGGAGAACGATTTGATCGTCTTGTCCAGATCGTCGATCGCGCCGGATTCGCGAAGTTTCTTGGCGGTGAGGCGGATCTCATCGCTCATGGCGCCCACCTGGGCGGTGGCCTGCGAGAGGGAGGAGGGTAAAAGATTCAACTGTAGTCCGACGTATTTCGTGGCGATGGTTTCGTTGACGGCGAGCTCGCCGCGCGGCGTTTCGTCGCCCATGTCCAGGCTGATGATTGCCGTACCTCCCAGGGCGTTGGTGGAGACGACGATGGCGCGGACGTTTGCCGGCAGCGGGGGCTCAGTGTCCACCACCGCGTCCACCGTGACGCCGACCCCATCCGGATTCCGCGTCATCGCGGTCACCCGCCCGACCTCCACGCCGAGGTATTCAACGGGCGATCCCGGCGATAGGCCGTCGGCCCGCGGAGCCGCAAAATGCACCGGCATCTGCGGTGGGTGGAACAACTCCGCCGTCCTGCTGCTGAATTTCAGGCTCATCCATCCGAACGCGATCAGCGCGCCCAGCACCGTCACTCCAACCAGAATATTTCGCTGATAACTTGCCATGGCCTCAATCCCTTGTTGACCAATCAATCACTTCTTTTCCGCCTGGTCAAGCGTCTGCAACTCCTGCTCGTTCGCCTCGCCAAGCACAAATCGCTTGACCGTTTCGTTGCTCGTGTTCCGGATGTCCTCGGCGTTGCCGTCGAAAATCAGCCTGCAGTCGTACAGCATGACGATGCGATCCGCGACCTTCATGGCGCTGTTCATGTCGTGCGTGACGACGATGCTCGTGACGTCCAGTTCACGCTGGAGCTTCAGAATCAGTTCGTTGATCACGTCCGATCGAATCGGGTCCAGGCCGGTCGTCGGCTCGTCGTACAGGATGACCTCGGGATCGAGGGCGATCGCCCGCGCCAACGCCACCCGTTTTCGCTGCCCCCCGGACAGCTCCGCCGGCATCTTCCCCCCGACGTCCGACAATCCCACCATCCGCAGTTTCTGCTCGACGACTTTTTCGATTTCATCCGGCTTCTTGTCCGTGTGTTCCGCCAGCGGGAAGGCGATGTTCTGCGACACCGTCTCGGAATCGAACAACGCGCCCTGCTGAAATAGGAACCCGAATCGCTGGCGAACCTTCATCAGGTCGCGCTCGGCCAGGTTGTCGATGCGATGGCCCGAGAACCACACTTCGCCCCGGTCGGGTTTCAGCAGCCCCACGATCGTCTTCAGCAAAACGCTCTTCCCGCTGCCGCTCACCCCGATGATCACCAGGCATTTCCCTCTTTCAATCTGCAGGCTGATGTCGTTGAGGACTTCCAGCCAGCCGAATCGCTTGAACACGTGTCTCAGTTCGATCAATGCCATGGGCAACGCCGTTCAGGTTCCAAAAACGCTGCGGATTCCGAAGAGGCCGATGTACCAGTCCTGCGCGATCTGGGCGAAGAAAAAATTCATGATGATGATGCATAGGAAGCTGGTAACGAAGGACTCGGTGCAGGCGCGGCCCACGCCGTTGGCGCCGGCGCCGCAATGGAATCCCTTGTAGCAACTGATCAGGCCGATCGCTCCGCCGAAGAAAAAAGATTTGATGATCCCCTCGTTCACCTGCCACATTTCCACGCCGCCGTGCGACGCGTAATGCCAGAACGGCCCCGAAGGAACGCCCATCACCCGAACGCTGATGAGCCAACCGCCGACGATTCCCGTGATGTCGCTGTAAATGGTGAGCATGGGGGTCAGCAGCATGCACGCGATGAAGCGCGGAACGACCAGAAATCGGATCGGGTCCGTTCCCATCACGCGCAGGGCATCCAGTTGCTCGGTCACGTTCATCGTTCCCAGTTCCGCCGTCAATGCCCCGCCCACCCGGCCCGCCAGCATCACCGCCGCCAGCACCGGCCCGATCTGCTTCACCACCGACAGGAAGATCACGCTTCCCATCCGGTTCTCCTGCCCAAGCGCCTTGAACTGGCTGTAAGTCTCCACCGCCATCACCATTCCGATGAACCCCCCGGTCACGACGATCACCGGGATCGATTGCACCCCGATCTCGAACAGTTGCGGCAAAAGCTGACGAATGCTCTTCCATCGAAACCCCGTCGCGATAAGCCACACGAACGTTCGCCCCGCGAAGTCGCAGAACTGGCCGAATTCAGCCAGCATGTTGTTGGTCCTGCGGCCGACGGTCTCGATCACCCTTTTGTGCATGTTCGGGGAATCATACGGCTGGTGCGCGCCGCTGGCCAGTGACCCTCGCCGCCAATTCGCGCCCCATCCGCTCGATCGGAACGCTCCAATCCCCGCGATCTCTTTGCCGGAACAGCCGCATCGTCGGATACCACGGTGAATCCTCGCGATCCAGCATCCATCGCCAATCCGGCATCGACGGCAACAAGACCCATACCGCCTTGCCCATCGCGCCGGCCAGATGGGCCACGGCCGTATCGACCGTGATGACCAAATCCAGGCTTTCGATCAAAGCGGCGGTGTCGGAAAAATCGTCCAGTTCGGAAGTGAAGTCGATCATCCGCGCTGCGCTGGTCTGTTCGATTGCGACACCTTTTTGCAGGCTGACAAACTCGACGCCGTCAACCGCCAGCAGCGGAGTCAACTGCTCGAAACGCACGGATCGCCGGGCATCATTGGGATGTTCCGGCCTTCCCGCCCAGACCAGCCCGACGCGCAGCTTCCCCCTCTTCTCGCCCAGTCGCTGCCGCCATTTCGCCGACAATACTCCCCCCGGTTTGAGATACGGGACGTGGGCGGGAATATTATCCCGCGTCGTGCCCATCGCCAGCGGGAGGCTCAGTAGCGAACAGTGAACGTCAAACGGCGGCAAGGGTTGTCCAAGCATCACTACCGGCGCAACGTCGGACATCAGGCGCGTCAACTCCTCATGGCAGGCCAGCACGATTCGCGCGCCGCGCGCCGCCACCATCGGGACGTATCGAACGAACTGGATTGCATCGCCAAAACCCTGCTCGGCATAGAGCAGAATCGTCTTGCCGTGTAAATCCTCGCCGGTCCATTGCGGTTGGGCGAACCGAACGGCAACGCCCGGACGCCACTCGTATTCCCGCCAGCCGCGCTCCAGATCGCCCAGAAGCAGATACAGCATGCCCAGGTCCCAATGGGCCTGCCGAAAGTCCGGCTGGATGGCGATGGCGCGGCGGTAACTGTCGATCGCCTCGGAGAATTTCCTCTGATCGGCCAGCACCAGTGCCAGATTCTGATGCGGGGTCGCCATGCCCGGCTGCAAACGGACGGCGGCGGTCATGGCGGCGTGGGCTTCATCCAATCGCCCCAACTCCCGCAGCGCGCCGCCGAGATTGCCGTACGCATCGGCGTAATCCGGCTTCAGTTGAATGGCGCGCTCAAATTCCTTCAGGGCGATTTCGGGTTGCCGCTTTTCCCCCAGCACCAGGCCAAGACTGTTACGAAACGTCGGCTCATGCGGCTTGATCGCGATGGCGCGCCGGAACGAGGCGACGGATTGGTCCAGCTTTCCCGCCTGACGCGAGAATGCACCGAGATTGGCGTGAAGTTCGGCGACGAGCGGATGCGCCGCGGCGGCGCGGGCGGCGAGATCGACCGCCATCTCGATCCGGCCCGTTTGCATCGCCACGATGCTCAACAGATGCAATGCATCCCTGTGCTTGGGTTGCTCGCGCAGGATTTGGGCGCAGAGGACTTCGGCCTCGGCGAAGCGGCCGGCGCGATGCTGCTCCTGGGCCTTCTGCAAAGCGCGATCGACGCGAACCTGTGGCATCGTTCATTTCGCCCGGGGTTCACTTTGCCCGGGCCGTGCGGATGGCCTCGACGAACGCCTTGGCGTTGGCCGTCACGCCGGCCCAGTCGCCCTTTGCCAGCGCGTCTTTCGTCACCAGCGACGATCCCGCGCCCACGAAAACCGCGCCGGCCTTGATCCAGTCCCCCGCGTTCTTCACGTCCACTCCGCCCGTCGGCGTCAGACGAAGCTGCGGCAGCGGGGCCAGAATGTCCTTGAAATATTGCGGACCCAGCACCGTCGACGGGAAGACTTTCACCACGTCCGCCCCCGCCGACCAGGCGCGGAGAATTTCCGTCGGCGTGAACGCGCCGGGAATCATGATCTTGCCATAGCGCCGGGTCGTCGAAACGATCTGCTCGTCGAATACCGGGGAAACGACGAACTGCGCCCCGGCCGCGATCGCGTCGCGAGCGGTGGCGGCGTCGATCACCGTGCCCACCCCGATGACCGCCCGCTCGCCGAAACGGTCCGCCAGCATCTCGATCCCCGCGATCGCCTTGGGCGTGCTCATGGTGACCTCGATCGCCGGCACGCCGCCCGCCAGCAGCGCTTCGGTTATGCCCACGAGTTGGTCCTTGGAATTGGCGCGAATGACCGCGACCACGCCCGCATCCCCGACCGTCTTCAGGTTTTGTTCTTTGGTTGCCATGATCATGTTTTATCAATGTCAGCCGCTGTGCCGCAAGTTGCGCTCATTCATTTACTTCAAAGTTGAGCGTTGAGTGTTGAGTGTTGAGCGTTGCATTCAACCCGAGCCCGCGCAAGGCCATACGCGATTCCCCTTACGCTCATTCCCACCCGCCGCCCAGCGCTTTGTACAGCGCCACCAGATCGGCCGAGACCTGCTGCTCGCTCTGGGCCATCGAATCCTGCGCTCCAAACAAGCTGCGCTGCGCATCCAGCACGCTCAGGAAATCGGCGCTGCCCTTCTCGAAAAGCTCGGTGGACAGATCCACGGCTTTCTGGTTGGCAGCGACCGCCTCGCGCAGCGACTGCAAACGCACCTGCTCGCGGTTGTATGCCACCAGCGCGTCGTCCACGTCGCCCAGGCTTTGCAGCACCGCCTTGCGATACCCCTGGAGCGCTTCCGCCTGACGCTCGTTTTGGACGTGTATGTTCGACGCGACCTTCCCGGCATTGAAGATGTCCCAGGTGACGCCGGGGGCGATGTCGTACATCCTGCTCGAGTAATCGAACAGCTTTTTGAACGATTGCGATCCGACTCCCAACGCTCCGGTTATGGAGAACTTGGGGAACAGATCGGCGGTGGCGACGCCGATCTGCGCCGTCGCCGCCGCAAGCTGCCGCTCGGCGCGGCGCACGTCCGGACGCCGCCGCAGCAATTCCCCCGGCAAGCCCGGCGGCACGCTGCCCGGACCTACCGGGATCGGCTCCACGCCGCTCAATTCCTCCGACAACGAACCCGGGTCTTGGCCCAGCAATATCCCCAGATGGTGGATGGTCTGGCGAATTTGCCCCTCCAGCGTCGGCACGATCGCCGCCGTCGTCGCCACTTGCGCTTCCTGCTGCGCCACGTCGAGATACGGCACCAGGCCCCCCTCCGCCTTGCGCCGCGTCAATTCCAACGTCTGCTCCTGGCTTTGAAGATTGTCCTTGGCAAGCTGCAATTCGCGCTGCGACCCGCGCAGCTCGATGTAGTTCACCGCCACCTCCGCCAGCATCGACACCAGAACGTCCCGTTGGTCCCACTGTGCCGCCTGAACGCTGTAGCCCGCCGCCTCGATCGCCCGCCGATTTCCCCCGAACACGTCGATTTCCCACGTCATGTCGAATCCCGCCTGCCACAGATCGGATTCCACCAAACTGCTGATGGGGATCTGCCCGCTCGACGCGGAAGAAGAAAATCCCGAGATTTCGGCCGAATTCAGGCTCGTCCGGGTATGAGTGTATCCCCCCTGCGCCCCGACATCGGGGAAAAGCCCGGATACGAGAATCCCCCGATTGAACCGCGCCTCGCGAATCCGCGCCTCTGCTGCCAGCAGGTCAGGATTGCCGCGAACGGCGCGATCGATCAACCGGTTCAACGTCGGGTCGTTCAGCGTCTCCCACCAACGCTGATAGTCCGGCCGCGTGCTGGCACCCGGGGTGGAGCGACTCGTCGGCTGCGTCGCCGAGCCGATCTCGCTGTACTGCTCCGGCGTCTTCATGTCCGGCTGCTTGTAATCCGGCCCGACGGCGCAACCCCACAATGCCAGAACGGCCAACGGAATCGCGAACACGAGCTTCCGCCCCTCGCCCAAAAAATGCTCTCGAAAATCGATCATGTTAAACCTTCAATAAAGGTTACTTTCCCATCCTTGGCCGTCAGCGATCACTTTCACAATTCAAAGCCCGGGGAGCTTGCTCCCCGAGGAACGGAGCTTGCTCTCTGGGTGTAATCCCAAACGCTTCAACGTTCAAGCTGCCCCTTCCGGTAACGGTCCGCGATCGCTCGCAGGCCGCCAAGCGAAAATCGCGTCACGTGGTCGGCCAGTTCTTCAACGTGCTGGTCCAGATCGGCGTAAATCGGGCTGAGTCCCTTCAAAACCGGTCGGGCAAAATGGTAGTGCATCATCTGTCCCACCACGCTGACGGAACATTTGGCGATGACGCGCGGCGGAAGCTCGCCGACGATTTCGCGGATGATTGCCTGAAGTATCGCCTCCCGCGGTCGAATGTGATCCTCGACGAACGATTGGAACACGCCGGTCGGCTCGCTCATCTCGCGGGCCATCAGCCGCCCAGACCATGACGGCCGGCCCGGACCGAGCAGACCTTTCAGGAATTGCCGGATAAATCCGCGGAGCCGATCTTCGGCGGACCCGCCGACGGCGCCATCGGGAGGCCCAGCCCCCTCATCGGCT
Organism: Tepidisphaeraceae bacterium; assembly: GCA_049512115.1. Lineage (GTDB taxonomy): Bacteria > Planctomycetota > Phycisphaerae > Tepidisphaerales > Tepidisphaeraceae > PALSA-1353. The sequence continues at coordinate 7,695 of JBEKXM010000038.1, forward strand.
TGCAACCGCAAATGAGCGAACACCGCCGCGTAGAGCTTCTGTTTATCGCCGAAGTGGTAATTGACCGCCGCGATGTTGGCCTGAGCCTTTCCACAAATCTCGCGAATGGTGGCATCCGCGAACCCCTTCAGCGCGAACACCTCTCCCGCCGCGTCCAATAATCGCCCGCGTGTTTCGACGGAATGGTCGTGTACTGCATCAGACATTTATTTCAATCCATTATTTCAAACATCTGTTTTAATGCAAGGGAAATTATCGCCACAAATCACCGGGAAGAACCGTCGCACCACAATGCTATACTCCTCGTTCCATGCGGAATCCCGACTCACCCCATGTTGTCGCTCCTCCGCCGCTCATCTTCCTTGCTGGATTTCTGATCGGCCTGCTCCTGCAATGGCTCATGCCTTTGCACGTTGTTTCGGGGTCGGCTCTGAAATGGATAGGCTGGTTCCTGGCGGTCGTCAGCGGCATCCTGGCTATCTGGAGTTTCCTCGCCATGCGCCGCGCCGGCACCAACATCAATCCCCATGCCCCAGCGCTGGCCATCGTCTCCAACGGCCCATTCAGATTCACACGCAATCCGTTGTACCTCTCTCTTGTCCTGCTAACCCTCGGCGCCGCACTCTTCTTCAACCTCATCTGGGCCGTGGCGACCCTCATCCCGGTTGTCCTCATCATCCACTTCGGCGTCATCCTCCGCGAGGAGCGCTACCTCGCCTCCAAATTTGGCCAGTCCTATCTCGACTACAAACAGAAGGTAAGAAGGTGGCTGTAATTCAGGATGCCGTTGCCTTGATAAGCGTCGCCAAACCCTGGCGAAGCGAATATCCCGGCACGAAACCGATCGACCGGAGCTTGGTGACGTCGGCCGTCAAAACCTCGGGATTGTCCGGCGTGGCCCCAGACTCCTGAATCTCCAGCAGCGATTCGGCTCCGGCCAGTTCGGCCAGAATTTTCGCGACATCGCCCAGCTTGGCCCCTTCGCCGGACGCGACGTTGATGATGCCCTCGACGGGGCTGTGGAGGATCGCGGCAAACGCCCGGCCGACATCACGGACGTGGAGAAAATCGCGAACGTGCGAACCATTCCGGACGACCGCCCGCCGCTTTTTCAGCAGCGGATTCAGCACCGAAGGAATGAACCGCCGGGCGTCCTCGCCGGGTCCGTACAGAAAAAATATCCGCCCCCACGCGACGCTCAACTGCGACTGGCGGGCGATCGCATCAACCTTTTGCCGCAGGTTGTTCTTGCAAATCCCGTACAGCGTCGCGGGATTGCTGGGCGTGGCGTCCTCGCGCAAGTGGAAATGCGTCCAGTCATACTCCGCGCAAGTGCCGGCGAAGACCGCCCGCTTGCCGCCGTGGGCCGCGAACGATCGGAAAAGCTTTTCCGACGCCTTGAGCCAATCCAGATTCAACGGTGAATTCCAGAATTTCCCGTGCTCGGCGTACCAGGCAAGATGCACCAGGTGCGTCGGCCCGATGCGCCCGATCAGCTCGTCCACCCTGGGTTCGTCGAGCAGATCGACCCGATGCGAAACGGCGTCGGAGGAAGGGGAACCTGCCAGGTCGGCGGCGTGAACTTCGTCGCCCAGCCGCAGCAGCTCGGAAACAACCTGGCGGCCGATGAAGCCGCCGGCGCCGGTGACCAATACGCGGTTCATTTTCGCCTTTTTTGTTCAGCGCCCGTAATCCGGATAGGTGCGGTCGCGCTCGGAAATGACGCGAACCTCCAGCGGCCAGCGGATCCCGAACGCCGGATCGTCGTATCGAACGCCCCTGGCGGCATCGGCGGCGTACCACTGAAACATGTCGTAAAGCACTTCCGACCCATCCGCCAGCGTCTGGAATCCGTGCGCGAATCCGGCGGGAATAAACAGGGCGCGATGATTCTCCGCCGACAATTCCACGGCAAACCATTGCCGATGCGTCGGCGAATCGTGGCGAAGATCGATGATGACGTCGTAAATCGCGCCCGCCGTGCAGCGAACCAGCTTGGGCTGGGCCATCGGCTCGATCTGGTAGTGCATACCGCGCAGCGTCCCCGCCTTATGGTTGAACGAAACGTTCGACTGCACGATCTGCGTGGGTAGCCCCAGCTTCTCGAACTTCGAGCGGTCGAACGAATAGCACAAAAATCCCCGATCGTCACGGAATGGTTCGGCGTCGATGACGAACGCTCCGGATAATGGCGCCGGCTGAAAGTTCATGTCTTCCTCAGATCACCTCGGTCGTGGGAATCGCGACGACGAATCTTCCGCCCCATTGCCGGATGTGGCCCATCTGCTCCATGATCTCCTCCTTGAGGTTCCAGGGCAAAATGAGCAGATAGTCCGGCTTGGTCTGGGCCACCTTCTCGGGCGGATGGATTGGAAGGTGGCTGCCGGGCAGAAACCGCCCCTGCTTGTGCGGCGAGCGATCCACGACGTAATCGATGAAATCCGCCCGCACTCCGCAATAGTTGAGCAGCGTATTACCCTTGGCGGCCGCGCCGTATGCGGCGATGGTTTTACCGGCCGATTTCGCCTCCACCAGAAATCGCAAAAACGCCCGCTTGGTCTTTTTAATCCGCTCGCCAAAGGCGCGGTAGGTGGACAGATCGTCCAATCCGGCCTTCCGCTCGGCATCCAGCATCGCCTCAACCCGGCTTTCGATTTTCCCGCCGGATTCGACATGCGAAGCAAATATGCGAATCGATCCGCCGTGGGTCGGCAGTTCCTCGACGTCGAAGATCTTCAGCCCATGGGCCGCGAACAGCCGCCGGACAAAATCGAAACTCAGATAGGAAAAATGCTCGTGGTAGATCGTGTCGAATTGGTTCTCGGCGATCAGGCGAAGCAGATGGGGAAATTCCATGGTGATGATTCCCGCCGGTGAAAGCAGGATTTTCATGCCGGCGACAAAATCGTTGATGTCCGGAACGTGCGCCAGCACGTTGTTGCCCAGCAGCAGATCGGGCCGAATCTTCTCTTTGACCAGCCTGGCCGCACAGTCTTTTCCGAAGAACTCCACCCGGGTGGGAATCCCATGCTCCTCGATGGCGACCCTGGCCACGTTGGCCGCCGGCTCGACGCCGAGGACCCCGATCCCACGCCGCTTGAAATATTGCAGCAGATATCCGTCGTTGCTGGCTATCTCGACGACCCGGGATTGCCCTCCGAATCCGAATCGCCGGCACATCATCTCGACGTATTCCTCGGCATGACGGAGCCAGCTTTCGGAATAACTTGAGAAATACGCGTAATCGCCGAATATCTCCTGTGGCGTTTCAAATTCCTCGAGCTGGACCAGCAGGCATTTTTCACAAACCCAGGCATGAAGCGGATAGAACGGCTCCATCGCATGAAGTTGCGCGGCGGTAAGATACGAATTGCTCGGCGGGGACATTCCCAGATCGGCAAAGGTCACCGACAATTTTGATCCGCAGAATCGGCAGCAACCGGATGGCATATCAATCGGTCAACGATCCGGGAGTTGAAGAAACTCGTCGATCTGGTCCTGGGAAATCCGCCGGACGCTCTCGCCGCGATGCCAGGCTTTGTACCATTGGGCAGTCCATTTCAACGCGGTGGGCAGATCGGCGTGCGGCCGCCACAGAAGTCGCTCCAGGGCCTTGCCCGCATCGAGTTTCAGATACGCGGTTTCGTGTGGCTGCCGGCTGGGCGACGGCTCCCACGCCGCGCCGTCCGACCAATGCCCCGCCATCTGGTCCGCGATCCACTGCACCGGCCGCGCATCTTCATCCACCGGGCCGAAGTTCCACGCCTCGGCAAAGGCGCGGCCCTCTTCCATCAGGTGTTCCAGCAGATTCAGATACCCGCACAGAGGATCGAGAACGAATTGCCATGGCCGAACCGCATCGGGGTTGCGAATCACCGCTCGCTTCCCGGCCGCGAACGCCGTCAGCAAATCGGGGATCAATCGATCCCTGGACCAATCCCCTCCGCCGATGACGTTGCCCGCCCGCGCCGAGGCGATCGCCGTCGTGGTCCCGTCGAAAAACGATCGGCGATACGCGCTGGTCGCCAACTCGGCGCACCCTTTGGAACTGGAATACGGATCGTGCCCGCCCAGCGCGTCGGTTTCGAGATAGCCGTGCGGCGATTCGCGATTCTCGTAGCATTTGTCGGTTGTCACGACCACCACCGCGCGCACGCCCTCGCCAACCTGTCGAACCGCCTCCAGAAGATTCACCGTGCCCATCAGGTTGGTCCCATAGGTTCCGACCGGATCGAGATAGCTTTGACGCACCAGCGACTGCGCGGCCAGGTGAATGACGATCTCCGCGCGCGATTGGCGAAGCGCTTCGGTCAACTTCGGCAAATCGCGCACGTCGGCGTTCTGCGTCTCGGCCAGTTCATACACGCTTGCCAGGTTGAAGAGGCTTGGATCGGTCGGCGGAGGCAGCGAATACCCGCGGACTTTGGCGCCGAGCCGGTCGAGGAGCAGGCAGAGCCACGCGCCTTTGAATCCCGTGTGCCCGGTGATGAAAACGGTTCGGCCGCGCCACCAGGAAGGCGTCATTTCCACACCCTCCAGGGCGCCTGTCCGCGGACCCACAAATCTTCCAGATAATTCCGGTCCCGAAGCGTGTCCATCGGATGCCAGAAATCGCCGTGCTGATAGGCCACAAGCTCGCCCTGGCGCGCCAGGCGCTGTAGCGGCTCGCGCTCCCAAACGGTATTTGGGCCTTCGACAAAGTCGATGACCTTGGGCGACAGGACAAAGAATCCGCCGTTGATCCATGCCCCGTCGCCGTGCGGTTTTTCGATGAATCGCGTGACCAGATTGCCGGATAGCTCGACGCTGCCGAATCGGCCCGGCGGCTGAACGGCGGTCAGCGTCGCCAGCTTGCCGTGACTTTCGTGGAATGCCACCAGCTTCTTGATGTCCACGTTGCCCACCCCGTCCCCGTAGGTGAAACAGAACGACGGGTCATTGTTGACGAACTCGCGCACGTGTTTCAGCCGACCGCCCGTCTGCGTTTGCTCCCCCGTGTCCACCAGCGTCACCCGCCAAGGCTCGGCGTGGCGATGATGCACCTCCATCATGTTGTTGGCGATGTCGAACGTCACATCGGACGTGTGCAGGAAATAATTCGCGAAGTATTCCTTGATCACGTAACCCTTGTACCCCAGACAAATCACGAAATCGTTGACCCCGTGGGCGCTGTACAGCTTCATGATATGCCAGAGGATCGGCTTGCCGCCGATCTCGATCATGGGCTTGGGTTTTACCGCGGTTTCCTCGGAAATCCGCGTCCCTACGCCACCGGCCAGGATCACCGCTTTCATTTGCGTTCTCATACCACATTTAATGACCGAAGGCGATAAGATGCTGGCGGCGCGTGAGTCAGGCATTGGACCTTTCCATTCTCATCGTCAACTTCAACGGCGGGGACATGCTGCGCAACCTGCTGGCGTCGATCGAATCGACGCGCGGCGATCTGGCGGTGCAAACCATCGTCGTGGATAACGCCTCGGCCGATGCGTCGGCGAACGTCGTCGAAACATTCCCCGGCGTGATCCTCCTGCGGAATACTGAAAATGCCGGGTTCGCCCGGGGAAATAACCAGGCCGCCAAGTCGGCCGCGGGGCCGCTGTTCCTGCTGCTGAACAATGACGCCGTCGTCCGCCCCAACGCCGTGCAAACCCTGCGGCGGTTTATGAATGAGCATCCCGAGTCCGTCGCCGCCGGGCCGAAACTCATCGGCGCCGATGGCAAACCGCAGCGATCCGGCCGGAATCTTCCAACCGTCCCGGCCCTGCTCAATTCCATCCTGCTGCTCAAATGGACTGGCTTGTTTCGCTCCGCCTATCGCCGCTACCGCCGCGAAGGTTTCGACCCCGAACGGGGCGGCTCCGTCGGCCAACTCGCCGCCGCCGCCCTGATGATCCGCCGCGAACCCTTCGACAAATGCGGCGGATTCGACGAAGCATTCCCTTTTGGAGTCGAGGACGTGGACCTCTGCCGCCGCCTCAGCCAATTCGGAAGCATCCAATACGTCCCCGAAGCCGAGATCGAACATCTCGGCCGGGTCAGCTCCCGCGCCAACCGCGGATTCGTCTATCGCAACTACGAATGCGGCTGGGCAAGATATCTATCCAAACATCACGGCCGCTGGGCCGCCAGGTTGTACAAGACGCTGGTGACCATCGACCTGCCGCTGCGCGCGCTGGCTCTGACGATCCAATATGCGATCCATCGGACGCTATCTCGCCGCCAGAAATCCGAGCGTTCCCTGGATCGGCTGAAAGCCACGTTCTCCTTCGCGTTGACCGGCCTGCCGACGTTCTGGAGAAGCTGACGGAAAGTTGTGGGGGAAGTTGCAAGTTATGAGTGCAAGTTTGTAGTTAAATCCCAACTTGCACTTGCCACTTGCCACTTGCACTTCTCCCTGCCGATTTTGAACTTATTTCCGGCGTCGGATAGACTGGAATTAGGAGGATTTGGAGGAGTGGCAGAGTGGTCGAATGCGCCGGTCTTGAAAACCGGTGGGCCCGTGAGGGTCCCGTGAGTTCGAATCTCACCTCCTCCGCTGTAGAGAGTCATGGTGAGTTTCACCAGCAAATATCGCGCCCGCAATTGCGGGCGCGATATTTGATTGGGTAAAAGAACCTTGATTCACAACGAGTTGCCACGCATCGCGTGGGAGGGAGAGAGACGAGTTCCCGATTGACCAGACGGAAGTTCGAACCGGTAGTTTTTGCGAATTTGAGCTTTTCGGCAGGGTCGTGAGACAATGCCGCAATTTCGGCTGTTTTCAGGTCTTTTGCGAACCGAATCGCCGGTTCGAACCAACCGGAGCGGTGACGGTCCAATTCCGCAAGGTCTTCCTCCTTCTGCCTCTTCTCATTGATGATCCTGGATTTTGCCTTTCTGTACTCCTCCAGCGATAGGGCATTGCCTAGGTATCCCTGCATAAGCCGTTCGATTCGCTCCTCGTCATTCTTGATAAGGAGGCGAATCGCCTCTGTGGCGGCTGTCCCGGCTGACGCATCTTCATCACGTTCTTTTTCAAGTTCGTCACGCATCCAATCGGCCCAGCCTGCGGGAAGTGTCAGACGGCGGAGATATGCGTCAAGCTGAAGGGCAAAGGCATCCTCTCGCAAATACCGTTGCGAGCAATCCTTTTTCACGCGTTTGGTACACCGAAGATAATTATTGCCCTTCTGTCTCTCGGTGGTAATCCAGCAACCGCATTCACCGCAACGGAGAAAACCGCGATAGAGGTACGGTTTCAGTGTCGGCGTCTTTGGCTTCGATTTCCGCCGACTCGCATTTTGGACTCTATCGAAAAGGTCTTTGGTGACGATGGCCGGATGCTTGCCATCGTAAAGCTCCCCGCAGTATTCAATGACGCCGTAGTACATCGGATTTTGGAACATCCGATGGCATTGTGCCCGCGACAACGGGCAGTTTTGCCGGCTAGTGAGGCCAAGGTTTCTGACCGTTTCGGTAATCCGGTCGAGCGTGTAATCGCCCGTGGCGTAGAGTTCAAACGCTTTGCGAACAAGCGGCGCTCGAACCGGATCAATGACTACTGTCCTGGTCATCCGATCATTGAGATATCCAGTCGGCGTAGCTCCCGGCATAATGCCGTTTTTCAACTTCTGCCGTTGACCCCGGCGGATATTCTCTGACAGCGAATCGACATAATATTTTGATTGACCGAACATGATCGAGAGCATGAATTTGCCCTGGGGAGTCGGTTCAAACCAAAACGTCGGAAATTTTAACTCTTTGATTTTACCGGTATCGACAAGATAGACGATCCGGCCACCGTCAACAGAATTTCGGGCCAGTCGATCCGGATGCCACGCAAGAATGCCGGTCGCTTCGCCTGCTTCGATTCGGGCAATCATTTCATTAAAGACGGGGCGACCGGGAATCTTGGCACTTTGCATTTCGACAAGGGTATCGTGGATGGTGAGGCCGTCCCTCCGGGCAACCTCGCGAAGTTCGGCAAGTTGGTCGCCTATGGAACGAATTTGCCGGTCTTCGGATTCCGTAGATTTTCTGGCGTATATGAAGAATTTTTCCTGCATGTACTAAGTCTAGCGCGAGTTCCTATGCCGCGCCAAGTGCAAAATGGCTTTGTTGCGCCCTGGGATTACAAATGCCCCACAGGAAGGCAACCAACACGAATGCAAAAGCCACCGACAAAAAAAAGCAGACCAACGGCGGTGCCGGGGTCTGCTGGGTCACTACACGGCGAGCAGCGGAGTGAACATATCATCCAATTCCTCTTCGGAGAGAGCAGTCGGTTGACTGCCTTCTGCAAGCTTGAGGTGACGGCAAAGCAATCGGGTGCCAAGCTTGTTCCACACGCTGTCGGCACAAAGGCGTCCAGCGTCGTCACCATCGGAGAGTATCCACACTCTTCCGGCGACGGCAGCGATGAGGTCTGCCTGGTCGTCCGAGCAGGAACTGCCCATGAGCGCGGCGACATTCCCGTATCCGCACTGATGCAACCACCATGTTGAGGCGAATCCCTCGACCACAATCAAGTCGAGGACGCGACCACGGATGCGATGATAGTTGTACAACAAATGCGAACTGCGGAACTCATACTGGACGCCATCGCGTACTCTGGTGCCGGGGAAGCGATACTTGGGGCATTCGTCGGAAATCATCGAATCTTTCGTGATGCGACCGGCGTAGCCGACAAGCTCTCCCCCCGGATTGTGAAGCGGAATTGCGACGCGGCCTTTCATCAGTCCGCGATTGCAATATCCCAACCCGAAATGCTTGATCGTTTCGGGAAGAAATTTCCGGTCACGAAGATACGGATGTCGGGGGTCGAGGTCTTTCAACTCAAAGTTTAGCGGAGCATTGATGACCGTCGGTAACACGGGCGTCTGCGGCGAATCGGATTGAACCGGTCCCGAATCAACTCCGTCGTCTCGACCCGGCATCCCTGCCTCGTCTCTGCTTTGTCCGGCCTCGATGCCAAAGATTTCCGCGACTTTGAGTGCGGCGTCACGAAACTGCCCTGAATCGGACGGGTCAAACCCCTCCATGCGACAGGCAAATTCCAAAGCATTGCCGGACGCCTTGCATCCAAAACATTGAAAGATGTTTCGGGCAAGGTTTATCGAAAGGCTGGCCGTTCGCGGCGTCGCATCAGTGCGAACGGGGTGGCCGGGCAGCGGACAAAGGGCTGTCACTCGACCACCTCTCCTTTTGACTTGAATGGCGTAGTGACGCAAAATATCTTCAAACTTGAGCTGGCGACGAAGCTCCTTGAAATTGATCCATGTAGGCACGGATAGCTCCTTTCAGTTTTGATAGATGAGCGTGCAAGCAATGGCACGCGGGCCAATTTGTGCTGAGTGAGAAGAACTAATCTGTAATCAGATAAACATGGATGGGGCGATTCTGTCCAGTTTGAACGAAATGGAATTGACGAAAAGGTTGGCCGATGGCTGAAGAACCGATACCACCGTACGTCGATCTTCCCAAACTCATTGCCAAAAAACGCGACTTCGTGGTGAATGTAATCTTCGGTGCAGCAACGATCGGAATGCTTTGCTGTGTCGCATTTTTGGATTGGGTACATGCATTGCCGAATAATCTCTGGGGCGTGGGGTTAGTGAGCGTATTGATTCTCTTATTTCTTGCGGGGGTCTTCGCTATGATGTGCACCTCAACCGACGTTTTCAAGCCCCTCGAAGGATTCGATTGCCCACATCCGAACTGCAAAAAATATATCGCGGCAGATGAGCTATGGATTTGCGGACATTGTGATTCCTTGAACACACCCGAAAGGCCGGAAAAGGACAAAGAGGGTTCCAGTTTTAAGCACTGGCTCACACAAGGTTGTTGCAAATGTTCGTATCAGCCATCGTCATTTATCTGTCCGCATTGCGGCGAAACAATTTTTCTCGACGAGAAACGCGATGGCCAACACCCGTCGCGTGCGGCAGGAAAGAAGTATCCTGTGGCCGAAAGGGCCGACGACTGGAAGGCCCAAATTGAAAGAATGATCGCCGAGAAAACGGCGTTCAGTACGATCACACAAAAGGTGTGCGAACTGCGGGACGCCGAGCTAAGGCGTATTGAACAAGACCAAACGATTGACCAGCCCACAAAAAACCAACTTATCGAATACGAGAAACAGTGGGCTAATAAGAAACTGCGAGATTTGAAGATGGGGGTGGTCAACTCAAAATAAAAAAAGTCGCCACGATCCCAAGAGGGTTGTGGCGACGGCTCTGCTGAATCTCAGGCGGGCATGACCTTCTTCGCAGCCCAATACTCAGCAATTTCGATTCTTCGACGGCGCAAATCAACGAGCTTTTGCTTCCAGCTTCGTTTCCATCGCCAGTGTTTCAATTCATCCCGGAACTGTTCATCGGTGCCATAGACGGCGATATTCCAGGCGACGTTGTTGAAACGCTCGCCCAACTCCTTCTCGTGGCCGTAACGATTGCGGATGTGAATTACCAGCCCGAACCATCCGAGGACGACGGCGGCAAGCAGAAAATATGCGAGCATGTGATCTCCTTGTGCTGAACCGTGGCAGGGGATTTGAACTGTTCAAACCCGCCTCCGTCCGATCCACCACAAGGGAAGAATGATGAACTTCTATTGCAATTATATCATATATAATCAAAAAGCGCAAGGGGCAGAATATGGCCTAGACGTGGGTCATTAAGGCCGCATTTATTATTCGCTGGATTTCGGCGGGTTGCTTACCTTAGCCTCGATTTGCTTTGGGCGTCGCACTCTTCGCCCGCCGCTGGGTTCGTCATTCTTTGTGAGGGTAACAATGGACTGCAAAAAGTCCCGTTCACGCTGCGTTGCCCTTTCAATTGCTTCGGTGAGTCGAAGGGCATACGGGAGCGACCGAAAACGCTTTTGAAGGTAGGCTTGTACATCTTCATCACTAACCCACGGGGGCGGCACATCAAGGGTACGAAGTGCGACTGGTGCCTTCATGGAAGCGAGGCGAACCATGCATTCTCGTTTATCCTGACCGTTCAAGATTTGCTGAAACATGGCAAGTTGCTCGTCGAGCGAAACATATTCCGCAACCTCATTCCCCATGACGGGCATGAGTGCCTCTGCCTCGGTTTCAGATTCGCTTTTGCCCTCGACGTGACTGTGCGTTGTACCGATACCGTCAAGACTTTGCTCCGACAGGTAGATGTCCGGATCATCCGTCTCATCACTGCGTCTTTGCCGCTGGCTTGTGCCGACGCCTCTGCCCTGATGGAATCCCTCCGAATCGCCTTCTTGGCTGTTCGTTCCTGTCGTGTGGCTTCTCAATGTCCCAACTTTATAGCCAACGACTTTTGTGGTGAAGCGTTTGACCTTCATTGGATCAAGCACGCCGGAAAAAAGTTGCTTGGTTAAGCTCTCAAGATCGTCCAAGTGGCTCATCTGAAACACAGCCTTGCTTCGTGCTGCGGCCATGGTGGCGTTGTACATCGCTTCACCATTGGCGCCCGCCTCTGCAAATTGCCCCGGATATTGGCTCGCCAAAACCACGTTCAAACCGAACCCGCGAGCCTCGGTGAGATTCTTGGCAATTGTCGGGGTAACAAAATTTTGGGCCTCATCGACGTAAACATAGAACGGCTTTATCTCGGATGCATCGTCAGGCTTGCCTCGGTCGTTGGCTGCCGTCCATAGATCGGTGAGGAGCAATGTGCCAAAAAGCGACGCATCTTCCTCGGAAAGGCGATTCTGTTTCTGTTCCAGGTTGACAAGGAGAATTGATCCTTCATCAAGTACCTTGCGCAAATCGAGCGTTTCGCCGACATGCCCGAACATTGCCTTGAACCGCTGGTTCAGTGAAAAGGGCCGCAGCCGGTTCACCGTGCTTTCGACTTCTGTGTAGAAATCTCTGTCCGACATTGCCGCGCTACGGAGAAGGTCGGTTTTGCTGAACTCCTCATGCACCGAATTTGCCAGCATTGCCATTGCCGATTTGCTTGATGCCAATTGTGCCGCCTCAAGGAGCGGTCTGCCTTGTTGCAAAATCGTCATGAGCACGGTTGTCGCTACGCGACCGAAACGTGGCGTGCCTTGCGTGTCGTGCTTGCCAAATACGTGTGCCATCGCCGCGACAAGTGCACGAGCGATGACTGACGGGTCAGCCCCCTCGCGGTTGCGAAGGGGGTTGTATCCGAGAATCCAATCATCCCGACTGAAATCAAGCGGAATGATCGGTCGATCAAGGCCGCTTTCGACAACATACTTGAGCACGTTGCGATATACAGAACCGTGCCGGTCGAGGAGCATCATGCCGCAACCGTTATCCATCCATTGGTCGATATCCTGGCAGATCATTGACTCCATCATCTTTGACTTGCCGACACCGGTATTTCCCGGCAGATATAGGTGAGTCTGCCGATCCTCGGCGCTCATCGTCAGTTCTTGATTCGTTCCGATGATTTGCCCAAGTCGAATATCGTTGCCTTGGTAGTTCATCCCAATTCCTATCTAAAAGTCGAGGCGTTGCATCCAGCGGTCGATCTTGTCCTCGACAATACATCTCGGCGTCGCGTACTTTTCACGCGAACGTCGAATGAGTTTGTCGCGTTTGCCGAGCCGTTGTTGAATTGGCGGCATCGTGCGGCCAATGAACGGCTGGCGGTGTTCTCCATTCTCCAGAAGCTTCGCGACCACCCTGAAATTGCCAAGCTCGCCCAATGTTTCCGGATTATACGAGTTTCCGAATTCCCGCGACAGGGAATCGGCATCATGTTCGCCGACTCGAAAGCTGATTAAATTGCCGACATTGCCGAAAACCGCCGCCGAAAGCGGTCGGGGAAGCTGCTCGACAAATTGGTGACTGAGCGTCATGCACAGGCGGTACTTGCGGGCTTCGGAAAGAATTGAGGCAAAACTTTCACTCGTGAAATTGTGGAATTCATCCACGTACAAATAAAAGTCCTGGCGATCCTGTTCTGGGATGTTCGCTCTGCTCATTGCCGCCAGTTGAAAACTCGACACAAGCATCGACCCTAAGAGATTAGCCTTGTCTTCTCCGAGCATTCCCTTGGCGAGATTGGCGATAAAAATGCGGCGGTGGTCCATCATGAACCGGGCGTCAATCTTCCGCCGAACCTGACCGAGCAAATTACGCACCGGTGGGGCCATGAGAAGTTGCCCGACCTTGTTTTCAATCGGGGCAACCGCCTCTCTCCGAAATCGCTCGTCATAACCCGCAAACTCCACAGTCCAGAAGCGGCGTACCGCCGTGTCTTTGACCTGGCGGACAACCCAATTCCGGTACGACTGATCGGAAAGCATACGCTGCACGCCGAGCAAACTGCCATCGGTCGTATCGAGGAGCGCTGCTATCGCGGCGTATAAAATATATTCCATTCGCGGCCCCCAACTGTCTCGCCAGATAGCCTTAAGCGACGAAACCAATTCCGATGCAACCCTGTGCCGTTCATCCGGGGGGACATTTAACAAAGGATTGAGGCCGATGGGATACTCCGCTGCGGTGGCATCAAAATACACAACGTCGTCTGTACGACTTGACGGAATATGGCTCAACAATTCGGCTGCCAAATCACCATGCGGGTCGATGACGCCTACTCCATGCCCAGCAGAAATGTCTTGAATGATTGAATTGCGAAGCAGGGCCGTTTTGCCCGTGCCGCTCTTGCCGATTATGTAGACATGTTGCCTTCGATCCGGTACGCCAAGGCCGAACGGTATTTCTCCTCCCCAAACTTCCCGCATTCCAAGTTGTAATTTGTGGAATTCCCTCATGATTGCAAACCAAACTCCCGCTCCAGCGTGACACACGTTATGTTTGACGAGCCACGATGGTAACGGGAGCTTGATTCGACGCCCGAAGGACGACTCCATTGAATTTTACTTCTCTCAATTGTATTTGTGCAGATTGACGAGGCTCGATTTGCGTTGGTGAACTATCGTTCACAAGGGCTTTTGACACTTTTTTCTCTCCACAACTCGTGGTGAAATCTTTTTGACTCGTTCGCGAGCAATTGCTCGGCTTCCAGTTATATAACTGACTCTAATTGCTTTAGTGACAATGTATATGACTGGTGAATGAACACGGGTTTTTTGTTGATTGCTTTTTATTTAATTTCATTATCGAACTTCCGTCTGGTCAATCGGGAACTCGTCTCTCTCCCACGCGATGCGTGGCAACTCGTTGTGAATCAAGGTTCTTTTACCCAATCAAATATCGCGCCCGCAATTGCGGGCGCGATATT
>JBEKXM010000039.1:0-14342 GCA_049512115.1 Tepidisphaeraceae bacterium
CGAGGCCGCGCCGCTCGCGCTTTGGTTGAAGTTCGCCGCCAGGTCGGTGAAGTCGGCGGCGTTCACCAGGCCGTCGTAGTTGAAATCGCCCTGGTCCCAGCCGGTGACCGGCTGGTTGAAGTTCGCCGCCAGAATCGTGAAGTCCGCGCTGTTGACCGTGCCGTCAAGATTGGCGTCGCCGAGCAGCGTGTAGGCCACTTCGATCTGACCCGACGCCAAGCCGGAGACGACGCCGTCAGCCCCGTCGGCATAGCCGACGCCATAGAGCAGGCCATCGGTCTTGGTTTGGGCCGCCGAGGAAATGATCCCCGGGCCGTTCCACGCGCCGCCGTTGTAGCCGGATTCGATGTACCCGGCGATGGTCGAGATCGGATCGGTGGAGGTGTAGGTGATGATGATGTGGTTGTTGTTCACGTCCAGCACGCTGTTGCCGGTGATCGACAGCGACGTGAGGTTGATCGTGCTGGTGACGGCGGGGCCGGAGCCGCCGGAGACGCCGGCGGCCAGTTTCAGTGTTCCGGCGTTGATGTTCATGCTGCCGACGCTCAGGGCGGCGCCGAGGGTCAGCGTATCGCTGCCGGATTTTGTGAACGCTCCGGCATCGACGATTTTGCCGCCGGCGCCGGCGATGGTGTAGTTGCCCAGGCTGTTGTTGACGGTCACCGAGCCTGGGCTGACGGTAGTGTTCAACGTCACCGCGTAATGGCCGTTGTTGGTGTCGTTGAAAGTGACAAGTGCGCCACTGCTGTAGGTCGTTGCAATGGAGCCGTTGTTCCAGTTGTTATTGGTGCTATCCCAGGTTTGGCCATTGGTGGGCGAACCGGCGCCGGTGTTGTTCCAGGTGAGGTTGGCCGGACCGGATGGGCTGACGACCAGATCAATATATTCCGGGTCCACGGTGTTGCTGAGTGCGAAGGTCAATCCGGTCGGAGCCGTCGGCAGCGTGAAGTTAGAAAGAGTGATGGCGTCGACCACCGCTCCACTGCCAGTGTCGCCGATGAGGCGGTAATCATCACCGGAGACCGGTGTGCCGCCGAAGGTCATGAGTGTTCCCGAGCCGATGGTGGTGCCCCCCGATCCGAGGGTGAGCAGGTCGCCATTGGTGATCTCGCCAGAGCCGGTGCCGAGATCGAAGTTGAGGGTGGTAAGGTTGGTGGAGTTTAATCCGCCGATGGTGAGGCTTCCGATGGTTCCGACTCCGCCGGGGGCGATGGTGTGCGAGCCGGTGCCGGCCAGGACGTTGCCGGAAATGCTGCCAGCTGATCCGCTGGCCAGGACGCCGCCGTTCATGGTGACGCTGCCAGTGCCGGTGGCCGAGCCGCTGGCATTGTTGACGACCAGTGTTCCGGCATTGAGGGTTGTTCCGCCGGAATAAGTATTGGCGGTTGAAAGCGTCAGCGAACGGCTGCCGCTCTTGGTGAGCGAGCCGGTGCCGGCGATGCTGCCGGAGCCGCTGATGGTGTAGTTGCCGGCACTGTTGTTGACCGTCACCGAGCCGGGGCTGACGGTGCTGCTCAACGTCACCGCGTAATGACCGTTGTTGGTGTCGTTGAAGGTGATATTGCTGCCGTCGGTGTAAACCGTGGCCGAGTCGCCGTTATTCCAGTTGTAGTTGACGCCGATATCCCAGGTCTTTCCATCGCTCGGGCTGGGGCCGCCGGTGTTGTTCCAGGTGAGATTGCCCGTTGCTGTGCCGTAGTTGACGGTGAACGCCTCGCCGCCGGAGTATAACGTCGATGGCAGCGCGACGACGTTGCCGTTTTGCACCATTTCGATGTCATTGTAGCTGAGGGCGCCCAGCGCTTGGTCGCCGCCTCCATTCACGGCGGCCACATCGTTGGAAAACGTGACGCTGCCGAAGTTGGCCAGGTTCGCCTGCACCCCGCCGACCGTCGGCGCCTCGGCTATCCATTCGGCCGAAGAGCGGGCATCGTTGCTTGAGGTAAAGAGCGTGTCGATGAAGGACTGGCCGGTGGTCTGATCACTCAAATCCATATAATAGGCGTAATTTCCGCTAGAGCTTTCAGCGGGTTCATAGGTGATCTGGGCGTTCATCTTGTCGCCCGGATGGACTGCCAAGCTCACCTGCACTTCGGCGTTAGGATAAAACTCGTACCAGGCGTAATAGGAGGTGGTTCCGTGCTTCGTGACGTCCCCGGACGTCCCGCACTGCTCGACCGTGGTGTCGGTAGCACCATCGAATCCAATCCAGTCGGCGGAATAAGTCGTGCCTGAGGAAGAGGCTTTCACGGTGGGAATCACCCATGTGGAGGAGATATCGGAAAACGCATCTCCCGAGGAGGCGCTGGCGAAATAGCCGGACCAGTTGCTGGATTGGTACGATGCGTTCTCGGCCGCGATCGCGCCCAAGCCGACGTTTGTCGCTCCAAAAATGATCGGTACAGATCCGACCCAGCCAGACCACTTCCGTCGCATCGCACCTCCGGTCCACAACCGCGCTTCCTACGCGCCACGATAGGGATGACCGCAGTCTACCTAGCAGTGTGCAAAGGCTACAAGGAAATTCCCGGTATGCGGAGCCACGCATAAACGCAAGAACTGGATATTTGCCGCGTCCGACAAGTCAGCCTGGATCAAGCCGAGGAACCGATCCCCATGCAGAATGAGGATTATTCGCATTTGCAGCACGCCAAAGGAATATCGAGAGAAGGTTTGGTATAAGAATACGCTATGGCACGCATAGCCACGCTCATTATCGGCGAGAAGAAATACGAATTGCCCCTGGTCGTCGGAACGGAGGCGGAGGTCGCGATTGACATCTCCGATCTCCGCGCCAAATCCGGAGCCATCACGCTCGATCGCGGCTTCGGCAATACCGGAGCGTGTACCAGCGCGATCACCTTCATCGACGGGGAAAAAGGCATCCTCCGCTACCGCGGCATCCCCATCGAGCAATTGGCGGAAACCTCGACGTTCATCGAGGTGGCCGAACTGCTGCTCTTTGGCAAACTGCCGACGGCCAGGGAGAAAACCCGCTTCAGCGAACGGCTGACCCGCAACGCCCTGCTGCACGAGGGTTTCAAGCATCACTTCGAAGCGTTCCCCGTGGAAGCCCCGCCGATGGCGATGCTCTCGGCGATGATCAATTCGCTGATCTGCTTCCATCCGCAGTTCATCACCCTGGAAGATGACGAGGCGTTCGAGGAGGCGGCGGCCCGGCTCATCAGCAAGGTTCGCACCATCGCCGCCTATTCCTACCGCAAATCGCGCGGACTGCCCTACATCTACCCCGACCCGAAGCTGCCGTACGTGATGAACTTCCTGCACATGATGTTCTCCGAACCGTATGAGCAGCACATCGCCTCGCCGGAAGTGGATCATGCGCTGAACATGGTGCTGCTGCTCCACGCCGACCACGAACAGAACTGCTCGACGTCGACCGTCCGCACCGTGGGCTCAAGCAAGGCCAACCTGTTCGCTTCGGTCGCCGCCGGCGTCAACGCCCTGTGGGGCCCCCTGCACGGCGGGGCCAACGTCGCGGTGCTGGAGATGCTGGAGAATATCCATAGGGGCGGCGTGACCGCCGAGGAATACCTCCGCATGGCCAAGGACAAAAACACCCGCGTGCGGCTGATGGGCTTCGGCCATCGCGTCTACAAAAACTTCGACCCCCGCGCCAAAATCCTCAAGCAGGCCGCGGACAAGGTCCTGGCTCAATTGAAGGTCGCCGATCCCCTCCTCGATATCGCCCGCAAATTGGAGGAGATGGCGATGAAGGATCCCTACTTCGTGGACCGCAAACTCTACCCCAACGTGGATTTCTACAGCGGCATCATCATGAAGGCCATCGGCCTGCCGATGAACATGTTCACCGTGATGTTCGCCATCGGCCGGTTGCCCGGCTGGATTGCCCAGTGGAAGGAGCAGCACGACGACCCCAGCACGCAAATCGCCCGCCCGCGGCAGATCTACACCGGCCCCACCCTCGTCGACTTCGTCCCCCTGGACCGACGGCAATAAAGGGGACATTCATGTTTTCCATTATCGCGGCCGCGGCAACTGAAATCTTGAATGTCCCCTTTTATGGCCGGCGGCGGGGAACGCACGCGGTGATCTCGGCTTCGAATGCCAGATCGTCTCGGCAGATGTCGCCGCGAACGGCGATCCAGGGCCAGGAGATTTCCTGGCTCCAATGCCGGAAGCATTCCTCGACCTCGGCGGATTTGCAGTAGGCGATGGCCTGCACCACGTCGCGCGGGGAGCAGAGTTGATCCCGGAGCACGGCGTGCAGGCAGTCGATCGTCATGCGAATCTGGCCGGGGATATCGCCGACGTGGCAGGTTTGACCGTTGGAGTCGATGGCGGCGGTGCCGGAGACGAAGACGGTGCGGCCGGCGGGAGTGCAGACCGTGGCGGCGCGGGCGAAGGATGAACCGTAGGCAAACGGCGAGCGCTGGTGGCCGGTGGCCTGGTGTTTGCACAGGCACCCGCCGGGCGCTGCCGGGCAGGCGGGATCGCCGACGACGCCAAACACGTCCATCAGAACGCTTCGGTTGTTCGCCGGGCGCACGCCGATGCCGGTGCTGGCCGGAAGACGCGCGCCGTTGCCGCCTTTGAGCAGGCCGCGCTCGACGAAAAATCGGGTGCGGGTGTCGTTGAAGCGCGGGTACCAATCGAGAATGTCGTTCAGGTGGAACCAGGTCCGCGCCACGGAAGTCAGATCGCCGCCGGCTTGTTTCAGCAGGGCTTCGGTTTCCTCGAACGCCTGGCGGGTCTGAGCCTCGGGTGCGGAAGGCGAAGCCTCCGCTGTGGAGGCGGGGTGGGTGGGCAGCGCGCTGGCGGTGATCCAGCGGCAGCCGTTGTTGCGAATCAGACGGGCACAGCGACAGCCGTTGACCGTCAGCGGCTGGGGCGGCGCGGGGGAGGCGACCGCGTAGACCTGCACGCCGCGGATCACCGGGTCGGGTCCACCCACCAGCCACGCCGGAGCTACGCCGTCATCATATTCTCCGTAATGCCGGGCGCGCGATTCGGCCAGCATCTCCATGGCCTCGGCCGGCGCGTAGATTCGTTCCTGGCATATCCAGGCCCGATGTTTCTCGAGCGTTTCCCGAATCGCGGCAAACGCCCGCGCCTGCTCGGGCATCGGTTGCGCGGGATCGGGCCGGACCGTCATAAATAGCTCACGGCCGGATTCGGATTCGATGCTGCGGATGATCGTATTCATCTGGCACTACTTTGCAGCGGAGGTAATTACCTGGGGTCTGACCGGCGCGGTTGTCGGCGCAGTTTTTCGAGCCGGAGGCGCCAGCATACCCATCGGCATTTGCTCGGCCCATTTGCTGGCCGCGTCGGCGCCGACAATCGGGGCGAGGTCTTTGGCGGCGGCCAGGCGCAGTTCATGAAGTTTCATCAACCCATCCTGCCGGGAAAGCACGCCGGTGGAAACCGGGTCGTACACTTGGATCTTCGCCGTGTGGGCGAAGCGGGAAAGAACGGGCATCGCCTGCTGCACCTTCGCTTGGGACACGTCCAGTTGCAGCAGGCCGGCGGCGCAGCGTTCCAGCACGCCGTACAGCGGTCCGATCAATTCGACGGCCTTGGCAACCTGTTGAGGGTTGAGGTTGAATTCGAGTACGTCTTTCATCGCCCGCGATGCGTCGGCAATCGCCACCGCGGCCCCGCGCCCGTTTCCGCCTGTGGCGGAAGTGCGCAGTTGCTCGAAGCTCGCCAACCGCTGGGTGACGTAGGCGTTGACGAACATGCTGGACCTGACGCCTGCCAGACCCAATTGATCGGCAACGAATTTTGCCGTGAGGGTGGCGGCCAGTTTTAGGTTTCCGGAGGCAATCTGGTCGGGTCTTGCGCGCGGGGGCAGGACCATGGCGATCAACTCCTCGGCGGGGACGAGATGCCAATACGCGAAAGCCTGCATCATGTTGTCGCCCCCAACGACCGGGCGCGTTGCGGCTTGCACGCCGAGGGTGGCATGCCCTTCCAAGTGCAGGGACACGGGCTGATCGGTGGACCACGTCGGAGCCAGGAGTTTGAACTGTGCCTTGTCCTGTTTGGCGGGGATGACGGCGCCGTTAAGTCTGAACCCCTGGCTGTCGCCGGTCATCGCCAGGCGGATGGAGCCGGAAAATCCGTCGCGGCGGATCGCGTGGACCGTGACCTCGGCGCTTTCCCCCGCCCGCACGCTGATGCTGGAAGGCTCCAGCAGCAACTGGTAATCCGGGCGCGGATGACCGATTCGCAGTCGATACGCGTATTGCGGCCCGCCCTGTTGCTGCACGTCCCGCAGGCGAATGAACCACGGACCGTCGGTGGGCAACGTGGCGGTCAGATACGAGTCGGCCTGATGGGTCACGAGGCCGGCGCCCTTGTCGTCGTAATCGTCATTGATCGCCAATTGTTTGCCCGATGCATCGGTCAGCTCGAGCACCGAATCCAGCGGCGAGCCCAGCCGGCGCGCCATCACCTCGGCAACGATCTGCTCTCCCGCCTTTCCCTCGAATCGAAACACGCCGCTATCGCCGGGCGCGCCGATGCGGCCGTTGATGATGATCGGAAGAGTCACCGCCTGCGCGGTGGTCCGATCGCTGTTCGGCTTGTGCTCCAGGCATTCGGGCAGATCGTCAATGGCGAACGGCAGACGCTGGGAGATCAACTGCTCCTGCTCGGGAAGCATCAGCAAATGGATGCCGGGGGCGGCGTCCATGGAATCCTGCGTCAATGTGGTCAGCGGAAGATTCCAGCCGATCAGATCGACCGCCGTCTGTCCCCGGGCGGAGCCGCCGAGGGGAAAAATGCTGGTGACATAGGGCACAGCGCCCAGGGCAAGCCGATAGACAAAATCCTCCCGGCCGCGATACAGGGCGTCCTTGATCTCGATGACATACCGGCCGTCGGCGGGGATGACAAAATGCAGCAGTGGGTCGTGATCGACGCGCGAGTCATCGTCGTAGGCCACCTCATTTCCCTTGGCATCGTAAAGCCCCAGCGTCGCCTGAAACCAGCCGGGCACGGCGTCGGCCAGATACGGCGTCAGCCCGCGGGCGCAGGCGGCGGCGACGAGGCTTTGGCCTTTGCGCGCCTGGAACTGATAGCGATTCACGCCGCCGGGCAGGATTTGACCATTGATCATCACCGGCAGTTTCACGGTCATTTGTTGCCCGGGAACGCTGGCGGTGGCCAGGGCGCGCGGCTTGGCGGGGCTCTCAGAAACTTCCGGAAGTTGACCGACGTAAAAAGCCAAGGGGTTGGTCATTCCGCCGGCGGTTTGCAGCCGCAGTTCGTGGCGGCCAAGCGCCGCGTCATTGGATACCGTGATCTCAAGCACGACGTTTTCGGCGATCGCCGGCGTTGCCGGGCGGATCACGGCCGTCATCAGCTTCTGGCGGATTTCCATCAGCAGTTTGGCATCGTCCTGGGTGAAGGTGGGCGGAGTCGAAGGCCGCGACGCCGGGGACATCGTCGCCCAGCCGAACACGGCGGCGCGGCGGTCCGCCAGCTCCTTGGCGGTATCGCGCAGCACCTGGAGTTGTTGCCCCGTCATCGGCTTGACGTGCTCGTTGACCGTGACCTCGATTCCTTTTCCCGACATATACGCATTGGAAACGCCGTCGAGGAATTGGCCGCCCACGACCATCTGGGTGGTGGACCCGCGGCGAGCGCCGGCAGGATAGACGTAACCGACGCGCGGGCCGCGCGTCGCCTGCTGTGCCCACAGCGTCGAGGCCGGCGCCAGCAGCAGCAGCCCGATGACCATTCCCTGCCAGAATCGGACAAACGCTCGCGTCACGACATGATCTCCTTCAACCGACCGCCCGTTTTCACGCCCTCGGAATCTCGCGGAGTGACGTAGACCTCCAGGCCCTGGGGATGGGGCAGGCGGGCATCGGTGTCGATGCCCAGCAATTCGTAAATGCTGCCGATCAGGTCGCAGGGATAGACGGGGCGGCTCTTGACTTCCTCGCCCGTGGCATTCGACTCGCCGACGATCTGTCCGCCCTCGAATCCGCCGCAGGCGACGAGCATGGAGAAGCATTTGCCCCAGTGTCCGCGTCCGCCGTTCCAGGGCGCTTCCCACTGCACTTTGGGAGTCCGGCCGAATTCCCCGCCGCACCAGATCACGGTGGTGTCGAGCATCCCGCGGTCCGAAAGATCGCTCAACAGGGTTGACAGGGCCTTGTCCAACTCGGGGAGTTTGCGGCGCAGGGTCTCGAAATTCTGCTTGTGGGTATCCCATCCGTCGTTGTTGATGGTGATGTACGGCACGCCGCGTTCCACCAGCCGGCGAGCCGCCAGGCACGACTGGCCGAAGCTGGTTCGGCCGTAGGACGTGCGAAGGGCGTCCTTTTCCTGGGAGAGATCGAATACTTTGCCGCCGTCGCCGAGGATCAGGTCGTAGGCCTGTTTTTCCGAATCGCGCCACGGCGCCAGTTGCGGATCATCGGGCAGGGAATTATCCAGGGCGTCCACCGCGTGCATCAGATCGCGGCGGGCCTGCTGGCGCTCGTCGGTGATCCCCTCGGCGACCACGCCCTCGACGGCGAAACGCCGCTGCGCCGGATCGCCGCCCGTCACGAACGGCGTGTACTTCGACCCCAAAAACCCGGCCTCGGAAAATCGGCCCTGGGGCGTGGTCAGCACGATGTAGGGCGGGATCAGACCGTGGTAACCCGCGGCATATCCCTTGAACAGCGAGACCACCGCCCCCACGCCCGGATAGACCTGTCCATTGCCTGGTTCGCGGCCGGTCTGCACCCAGTAGGCCGCCGTTTCGTGCCCGTTGTTCCCGTGCGTCATCGAGCGGATAAGCGAATACTTGTCGGCCTGCTTGGCCAGCAGAGGAAGCAGTTCCGAGATTCGGATACCGGCGACGTTGGTCTGAACCGGCTTATCAAGCGGCCCGCAATAATCGCGGCCGGCTTCGGGCTTGGGATCAAACGTGTCCAAGTGGGACGGGCCGCCGGAGAGCCAGATTTGGATGACCGATTTGGCTCGAGTTTTGGTTGCAATGACGGTCGGTTGCGAAGCCGGCGCCGAGGCCCAGCCAAGGCGATCGCCAAGCAGCACGCCGGTTGCGCCGATCAGACCCAGGCGCAACATCTCGCGTCGGGTGCATGTCACCTGTTGCAAAGAGTTTCCCCCTCCCCCTGTACTCAGGGGGAGGGTTGGGGTGGGGGTGGAGGGCTTGCAGGACGCGTCACGCACCCTGTCGCGTCTCGAAATCGCACCGTCAAAACCGAGCGTGGCGTTCATCGGATCACAGCGTCCTTCCTCCGCCGCGGAGGCTTTGCCTTCCGCTTCAATGCTGGTACGCGAACTCGGAACTGTTCACCAGCGCCCAGGCGAGGTCCACCAGCGGCTCGCGGCCGTGGACCACCCCGGACTCTGAATACCTCATCGCCGTCTGAATCTCGTCCGCCGTGGGAAAGCGAGACAGAATCGTCAGATAAACCACCGAGATGGCCGCCGGCGAAAGGCCTTTGTCCATCGGCACGGATTGCAGCCACTTACTTTGCTCGAGTTTTCGGCGAATGTGATTGGAATTGAGCAGGTGCAAACGCTGATCGGGCGTGGCGCGGTTATTGCGTTCGCTTTCCATGCCGGTGTCGCGCGGAGGCCGGCCGAACATGTCCAGGAAAGCGCTGCTGATGCTCCCGTCGGGCAGCGCGATCGTGCGCGTGCCCGTGGGAATGAACGTGAACGGCTCGGGAGTCTCGGTGGAATAATCCTCGGTGCTGCCCGTGATCTGGCACAGCGCGTCGATGAACACCTCGGCCCCCAGCCGACGGATCGGATAGCTGGCGAATTGCGCCTCGGCGGCGGGCCGGCGATCGGCGGGAATGCAGGACAATTGAAACGTTTGTGAGTTCAGGATCAGCCGGAACAGGCGCTTGGCGTCGTAATGGCCTGCGACCAGTTGCTCCTGTAGATACGCCAGCAGTTCGGGATTGCTCGGCGGATTGTCCGGGCGGATGTCGTCGGGCTCCTGAATGATTCCCCGGCCCATCAGCCAGAACCAGATGCGATTAGCCATCGCCCGTGCGAACCATTCATTGCCCGAGGATAAAAGCCAATCGGCAAACACCTGGCGCGGATCGCGGTCGGCAGGCACGTCGACCGCCGTGCCGTCGGGGAACACCGCGCGCGACGGGCGCGTGGCGGCCCTGGCCTGGTTGAAAAAGACGACCTCCTCTTTCCACTCCCCGGTCGATTTGTAGCCGACCTGCGAAAAGAATTCGGCCATCCCGTCGAGCCGCTGCTGGGGCCATTTGTCCGCCCGCGCTCCCATGAACGTCAGCGCCACCGCCTGGGCGATTCCCCGCGGAGTCTTGCTCTGCACGGCGCGATAAAAGTTGGACGGCGGCACGCGGAAATTGCTGCCGCCGGCGGTCAGCAATTCGCGCGCGAACTGGTCGAGCGGCTTGTTGTCCCGGACACATTGGCGAATCCAGTGGGTATACGTCTGGGCCGCATTGGGCCAGAGGATGATGGGAAACTCCGCCTTGACCCGCAGAACGTCTCCCCACTTCATCGCCCAGTAATCGACGAACTCCGGGCGGTCCAGCAGACGATCTATGAGCTTGCGCCGTTTGTCCTGATCGTCATCCAGAAGAAACTCGCTGGCCTCGGTTGCCGTTGGCAGCGTGCCGATCACGCCGAGATAAACGCGCCGGAGAAACACCGCGTCGGAACATCCCGCCGCCGGCGCGATACCCGACTTGCGCCACTTTGCAACAACGTACGGGTCGATCCTATTACGCGGCCAGGCATATCCGGGATCCTGAAACACGTCGGCGGTCCCGGATTTGGCCGATGCACCTGAAAACGCCGCCGGCGACGCCAGCACCAGAAGCCCGCAAATCAGCACGATCCTTCTCATGCCGCTCCCGAAGCCCATCAGCCCTGAAAACACCGCGCATATTACAGCGCCACAGGTCCGATGTGATACAAATCGCAACGAATCCTCCTTTTCATATAACGTCGGCACGATTGGGTTATTGCATCGGCTTTCATAAACGCGCGCTAGGCGCTGCGACTCATTTGCAACGACGGTTGTGCGCGGACCTTCCGGTCTTAGGTGTTATTACTTACGAGCCATATAGTGCCCGCCCCGATTGTGGGCTAATCCACTTATGACGAAGCTTTAATGGTTACTCCGAGATTGGGACGATTTTCATCTCGGGAAGCCGCGATGATATGGCACCGGTCCCGCCATTACTGATTGTCTTGCCCTGTGTCGCCGGCGCATGCCTGTTGTGCGTGCGCTCTGATACCCTCCGCCGAATTCTCGTTGCGATGGTGACTCTGGTCGTTTGCGGCGCCACGGTGCTCCTGGCCGTCAGCCCTGCCGCCATTCCGCCTGTCAGATTCTCGATAAACCGCCATTGGCTCGACCTCGGAACGCTCGCTCTCGAAGTTGCCATGGCCCTTTACGTGATCTACGTGGGGGTGCGTTCCAAACGCCCGCTGATCGTCGTTATCATGCTGGCTCAATCCGCCTTGATGGTCTGGTTTGAGTGCACTTTCGGCTCGCATATCGAAATTGCCCGGAATCTGTTCATCGACAACTTTGCCGTAATCATGGCGATGATCAACGGCCTGGTGGGGGGGGCCATTTTCCTTTACGCGCTGGATTACATGCGCCAGTACCAAAGCGCCCATCCGGAGATTGCCGACCGCCGTCCCCTTTTCTTCGCCCTGCTCTTTGTCTTCATGGGCGCAATGTTCGGCCTTGTTTTCGCCAACAATCTGATCTGGCTGTTCCTCTTCTGGGAGATCACCACGCTCTGCTCGTTCCTGCTGATCGGATACACGCAAACCGACGAAGCCCGAAACAACGCGCTGAGGGCCCTGGTGATGAATGTGGCGGGAGGACTGGCATTTGCCGCGGCGATCGTTTGGTTCTATCGGAAAACCGGCAGCGTCGAATTGCAAACGCTCATCGCCTCGCGTCAGTCGCTCGTACTCCTGCCCGCCGCGCTGCTTTGCTTTGCCGGAATCACCAAGGCCGCGCAAATGCCATTTTCAAGCTGGCTGCTCGGGGCGATGGTGGCCCCGACCCCCGTCTCCGCTCTTTTGCATTCCAGCACCATGGTCAAGGCGGGGGTCTACCTGATTCTGCGCCTGGCCCCGGTCGTCGCCCACACCCGCGTCGGGCTGTTGGTGGCGCTGGTCGGCGGCGTGACGTTCGTCATCGGTTCTTTGGCCGCCATCACCACCAGCCAAGCCAAGCGGGTCCTGGCCTATTCCACCGTGGCCAACCTCGGCCTGATCGTGCTCTGCGGTGGACTGGGGACCGCCGAAGCCGTTTGGGCCGGCATCCTCCTGATTATTTTCCACGCCATCGCCAAATGCCTGCTCTTCCTGTGCGTGGGTGTCGTCGAGCACAAGCTGCACAGCCGCGACATCGAAGCGATGTCCGGATTGATCGTCAAGATGCCCCAGGTGGCGGTGATGATGCTGGTTGGCATGGCCGGCATGTTCCTCGCCCCGTTCGGAATGTTGATCAGCAAGTGGGCGGTGCTCAAAGCCGTCGTCGATGCTTCCCCCATGCTCACGGTTTTCATCGTCTTTGGCAGCTCGGCTACCCTCTTCTTCTGGGCCAAATGGATGGGCAAGTTGCTGCAAGTCGTCGAGCCGTGCCAGCGCATCGGCAAGGAACTCGGCGCCGGCGAGTCCCTCGCCATTTATGGCCTGGGCATCGCAACGTTCCTGGCATGTCTGTTTTTCCCCCTGATTTCGTCAAACCTCATCGAACCCTATGTTCGCACCGTTTACGGTCAGTCCGGTTCCTTCTCCCAGGGCAATCTTGTCATCCTGGGCCTGATGATGGCGATTGTCCTGCTCTTTCCGATCAGCTTCGTCAACTACGGACGCCACGCAAAGATCGTCGGGTCCTACCTCGGCGGCGCAAACCTGCAGGGCGGCATCGGATTCTCGGGATCCGCCGGCGAGGCGCAGAGCGTGGTCATGCAGAACTACTATCTGCGCGAATTGCTCGACGAAGCATCGCTCTCCCGCTGGGGCGCCGTCTCTTGCGCGATGCTGCTGACTGGAATGGTCGTGGTGGCATGCTTATGAACCTCTGGATTCGACTTATGATCTATCTTTTGGCCGGCCCGATCGTCGGCGGACTGCTGGTCGGCTGGGACCGTCGAATTTCCGCGCGCATGCAATCGCGGCTCGGGCCCCCCATCCTCCAGCCCTTCTACGACGTCTGGAAGCTCTGGCAAAAGCAGAATCTCGTCGCCCGGCGACCGCAAAACCTCTATATCGTCCTCTTCCTTCTGCTTGTGATCTTCTCCGGAGCGCTCTTCTTCGCCGGCTCGGACCTGCTCCTGGTGATCTTCGCCCTGACGCTAGGGGCAATTTTCTTCGTGCTCGGCGCCTACACCGCCAGCTCTCCGTACAGCTTCATCGGCGCGGAACGCGAACTTATCCAGATGATGGCTTATGAGCCCCTTGTCCTGCTGACTCCCATCGGCATGTACGTGGTGACCAAAAGCTTTTCCGTTCACGACATCGCCAATCACGGCTCGCTTCTCGTGCTGGCGCTGCCCGGTGTGTTTCTCGGGTTCCTTTACGCCCTGGTGATCAAGTTCCGAAAATCTCCCTTCGATCTGTCCGCTTCGCACCACGCCCACCAGGAATTGGTCCGCGGCATCACCACCGAGTTCTCCGCACGAACCCTGGCCCTGATCGAGGTGGCCCACTGGTATGAGATCGTGTTTCTGCTCGGATGGGTCTACCTGTTCTTCGCTTCCCGGCCGCTGCTGGGAATCTGCGCGTCCCTTGCGGCTTTTGTGATCGTCATCTTCGTGGACAACGTGTTTGCCCGGCTCAAATGGCCGGCGGCGATCCGTAGCTCCTGGGCCGTCGCCCTGGTGTTGGGATTTGGAAATATTCTTGTTCTTTCGCTCTTGCAAGGGTGAGGTTGCACATGGCCGGTTTCGGAAAATCGCCCTGGATCCTCCACTACGACGCGTCGAGCTGCAACGGCTGCGACATCGAGACGCTCGCCTGCCTCACGCCGCTCTTCGACGTCGAGCGGTTGGGCGTCGTCAACACCGGCAATCCCAAACATGCCGACATCTTTCTCGTCACCGGCGCCGTCAACGAGCAGAGCAAATCCGTCATTCGCAATCTCTACGAGCAGATGCCCGAGCCGAAGACCGTCGTGGCCGTCGGCGCCTGCGCCTGCACCGGCGGGATTTTCCGCGAGTGCTACAACATTTCCGGCGGCGTCGACGGCGTCATCCCCGTGGACGTCTACGTCCCCGGCTGCGCCGCCAGGCCGGAAGCCATCATTGATGGCGTCGTCAAAGCCGTCCAGGTGCTGGAGCATAAGCATCGCGCCATGAGATCGA
>JBEKXM010000040.1:0-14171 GCA_049512115.1 Tepidisphaeraceae bacterium
GAATCTTGTCATTTCGATTTCCGTCTTGTCCAACTTACCCAGCCGCGAGACGAACTGAAGGAATCGCATCCTCGTGAGTTTCGTATGTACAAACCAATGCGACGCGAATCCTTATCCGTGCAAATCTGTAGAATTAGATGGCTATCATGGCTTCGACACGGTTTTTAGTATTAACAGGATGATAATGCGACAATGGATTATCAAATTGCGGCAAGGATGGTACAT
Source organism: Tepidisphaeraceae bacterium (assembly GCA_049512115.1). Lineage (GTDB taxonomy): Bacteria > Planctomycetota > Phycisphaerae > Tepidisphaerales > Tepidisphaeraceae > PALSA-1353. The sequence continues at coordinate 226 of JBEKXM010000040.1, forward strand.
TTGTGTCGGTAATCGTCTGTGAATGGTTATAATGATGTTTGACTGGGATGGTTGACTATGGCCGAGCGTTATCCGGCGGAGATATGCGAGAGGGAGTTTCTATGGGGCGCAAGAACGCTTTTTCGGTGGTTCTGGCAGTAATGCCTCGTAGGCAGCGGGGGCGAGGACGTGGCGGTGGAAACTTCGAACTGTGCAATGTTGCGTTGTGCGCGTTTGTGTCTCTCGGTAACCTGCTGTTTGCGAGCCATTTCGCCCGGGCAGTGCAGGTCGGCGATCTGCTTGTGGCCGATTCTCAGGGACCGGATGGGCATGGGATCATTCTGGACATCAATCCCCAGACCGGCGCGCAAACAGTGGTTGCATCCGGCGGGTATCTGAATCAGCCGAACCACATGTGCCTGGATCCGTCGAACGATACGTTGATCATTTCTGATTATGGCGGCATTGGTACGACCGATGTAAATGGCGCGATTCTCCGCATCAACCCATTTACGGGGCAACAGTCGGTGGTTTCGGTGGGTGGCAGCCTGTTCCATCCGACCGCTGTCGCATTTGACGCGAACGGCGATCTGGTCGTCACAGAGGCTTACAACGTGCTCCTAATCAACCCCGCGAACGGGGACCAAACAATCGTTGCCTCGGGTGGGGTGCTCGCGGTTACGACCGGAATTGCCGTCGCCAAGAACGGTAATTATTTTGTGAGCAACTTCCAATCTCCAGGAGTTGGCAGCGGCGTTGTCGAAATCAACCCGACAACCGGGTCGCAGACGCGGGTTTCCACGGGCGGCAACATGGATCTGGGACCGGAAGATCTCTGGATCGACAATACCAACGCCCAGCGCCTTCTGGTTGCCGAAGCGTACACCGGTGCCGGTACCACTGGGCCGTCACTTCTGGGCATCAATTCGGCAACCGGAGCGCAATCAGTGATCTCCAGCGAAGGATCCTTGGGGTTTCCAACGGCGGTAACGCAGGATTCTTCCGGTAATAGTTACGTGACGGATCAACTTTCGGACTTGGGTGGCGCCAATGTCGTTCGTGTCAATTTGAACACGGGACAGCAAAGGGTCATTTCTTCCGGCGGGTACCTGGAAACGCCGTTGGGCATCGTGGTCATTCCGGAGCCGGCGTCAATCGGAATTATCTGCGTCCTCGCAGGTGCCTGTTTCACCGCGCGCCGCCTGGCAAGGCGGTGAGGAAACTAAAGGGTCCAGCACCGTATAGACCTCAGTCCGAGGCAAGAACCTTGGTTTCATCGGAGAAACAGGCGAGAAGTTCGATCTGTGTCCCATCACCCCACGGTAGCGGTATAGAGCTGAACTCGTATTCAGCCGTTCCATTGCGTGAAATCCGGGCGGGCCGATGCCCATGCAACTTGAGGCGTTGAAGCGTCCGGCAGCTTCGACGGTTAACCTCAGGCCGACGGCCTTGGCGACCGCCGGGCCAAGAGTGTTTGCCGGACCATTCAAAGGAGCGACAATGACGGATCATTTTTGAGCCAAGTTTTCTGCGGCAACAGGAGCCGAACCATGAACATCCAATCAGCCCTCAAATCGCAGTATCACGCAGCCCTCAAGACCCTGCGTTATGCGGTCGAGAAGTGCCCCGATGCACTTTGGGACGACCCTGCCGACGGGGCCGCGCCGTTCTGGCGCGTCGTCTATCACACGCTATTTTATACGCACTTCTACCTGCAACAGGACCAACACTCGTTCATCCCGTGGGCCAGTCATCGCGAAGAAGCGAATTTTATGGATGTCATTCCCTGGGACAACTCACGTCCACCCAAGCCCTGTAACCCGTTTACGCGCGACGAACTGCTCGAATACTGGCGTGTCTGCGATGACATGATCGACGGCGGTGTCGACACGCTGGATCTCTCCGCCCCCCAGTGCGGGTTCCCGTGGTACAAGATGCCGACGCTTGAACACCAGATCGTCAACATCCGCCACATCCAGCATCACGCGGCCGCTCTGGCGACTCGCCTGCGTCGCAACGCCGGCATTAGCATCGAATGGATCGGGCGGGCCTGAAGTGCTTCACTATGCGAGGGGACAGCAAAGGGGACAGGACAGCAAAGGGGGAACCCCAATAGGGCAAAGCCCGAACGGATGCGGGGTGTCTGTGATTTGCTTCAAGCCACCACACCAATACGTGGGTATCCAAGACGATCTCGCTCATGATTCGCGTGCGTCCAGCTTGGCGTTCCAGGATTTCTTAACCTGTTCGAGCTCTTCATCGCTGGTAAACCGCCCGTCGGGCGGAGCGGAAATGCCGAAGTAGGTGATGCCGCGCCGACGGGTGGGTCGATCCGGAGTGGCCGAGTGATTCTCCACAAACTCAACAACCACCCGTGCCTCGGCGACCCCTTCCGGCAAGCGGTCCAGCGAAATGGTCCCGTTCTTATACGTGCCTTGGATTGTCTGGCTCATGGGCTACCTCGCAGGTGGGATCTTACCACACCGAACCGGGACGTGCCTATCGACGGCGCCAAAGGCTGACATTGCCGCACACGACGGATCTCGCCATTTAATCCGCCGCCTCAAGTCAGTTTTCCAACCAGCCAGTCCCCTGGCAAAGAGTTCAATAGCCGTCTTGTTGTCCCGAACGTAGCAGCCATGGCCTTCCCGGACGGACGTGAAATGACCCTTTATAAGACCAGCTTGCTTTTCACGTCGTCTTGAGTAAAACTACTCAGCGTAGTGAGTATCTCGTATGATACGACAGCCGATCCATGATGAATTGTTGAAACGGCTCAAGGAAAAGCGCCGCTTCTTGCAGGTATTGGCAGGCCCGCGTCAGGTCGGTAAGACCACCTTGGTCCGGCAGGTGATGGCGGCGTCACACATGCCCGCCCATTACGCTTCCGCCGACGAGCCGACGTTGCGCGGTGACCGCACTTGGCTTGAACAACAATGGGACATTGCCCGGCTCAAAGCCACGGAACAGAAATCCGGCGCATTGCTGGTGTTGGACGAGATTCAAAAAATCACCGACTGGCCCAATGTGGTGAAACTGCTTTGGGACGCGGATACTCATTTGGGCGTCGCCCTCAAAGTAGTCTTGCTCGGTTCCGCCCCTTTGCTCATCCAGAGCGGCCTTACGGAAAGCCTCGCGGGACGTTTTGAGGTGATTGCCGTACCGCACTGGTCGTTCACCGAAATGCGCGAAGCGTTCGGCTACAATCTGGATCAATACGTTTTCTACGGCGCCTATCCCGGCGCTGCCGGATTGATCGACGAACCGGAACGTTGGCGGCGTTACATTCTCGATTCCCTGATTGAAACCACGATTTCGCGCGACATTCTCTCGTTAAACCGCGTGGACAAACCGGCGCTGTTGCGCCGTATGTTTCTGCTCGGTTGCGCCTATTCTGGTCAAATTCTCTCGTATCAGAAAATGCTGGGCCAACTCACGGATGCCGGAAATACCGTCACGCTCGCGCATTACCTGGAGTTGCTGAAAGGCGCGGGGATGTTGGCCGGGCTTGCCAAGTATTCGCACCGCCAGGTGCGGCAGCGCGGGTCCAGCCCCAAACTGCAAGTGTTGAATACCGCACTGATGAGCGCCCAGGACCAGCGCTCACTCGCCCAAGCAAGAAACGAAGGCGATTATTGGGGACGGTTGGTTGAATCCGCTGTCGGCGCGCACTTGTTTAATTCCGGCTTCGGCACGAACATCAGCGTCACCTACTGGCGTGAACGAAACCGGGAAGTGGATTTTGTTTTGCAGCAGGGCAAAACCGTAGTCGCGATTGAAGTGAAAAGCGGAGGCCGCCGTGAATCGCTTCCCGGCTTGGCGGCGTTTGCCTTGCAATTCAAGCCTAAACGCCAACTGCTGGTTGGCGGGCAGGGCATCTCGTTGGATGAATTCCTGTCCCAGCCGGCGGCGCACTGGCTGAATTGAAAGAATGGTGAAGGTCACGGACTTTCCTTAGATTAACTAAAGGGTCGACCGTCTTTGTAGACGGGATGCGATAGTTCATCGCTTCACCGTTGGAAGCGTTGGCGTAGTTCCTGCATGACCTGCTCGCCGGGGATGGGCTCAACCTGCCCGCTGTCCAACGCGGCTATGCGACGGCGAACCTCGGCGACTTGCCCCGGGGTGAATTCCTCCGGCACGATGCATTGCCAAAGCGCTTCGGCCACTTCGTCGCGCTCCCGCGGTTCCAGAGCCATTGCCTCGGTCAGTATTTGATCCTTGGTCATCGCCATAGATTCCCTTTGTTCATCGCACAACCGCATGAATTATAGCGTGCGACGCGTCAGGGGTGAAATCGTGATTTTCAGCACGGAAACTCGGGAAATTGGGCAGTGGGTGAATTTGAATGGTGAAGCGATTTGGCATGCCCAGGGAGCAAGCTCCCAGGGCTTTGGATTGCGAAAGTGACCCAGTACCGGAAATTCCAAGGGGTCGGGAGTCTTTGTTAAAATAAGGAACGGGCAAGCAGCCTTTCGGAACATTTACCAGAACCAAGAAGAGCGGCATCTGAACGGCTTCCTCTATCCTCGACGGAAGATGGCTGTCCAAGTCTCGGCAATTGACGGAGCCGCGAGCCTAGAGAAACGTTTGTCCAAACTCCAAACCCCGGTATCCTATGCAAAATGGAGCCCGAGGGTCGCTGGGCATGTCCGAATCAGAGAGCCATCATTTGTCACGTCGTCAGTTCCTGCAAATCGCGGGCACTATTACCGGAGGCGTTGCCGCTGCTGCACTAGCGGGTTGTTCAACCCTGGGCACCGCACCGGCGACTGGGGCTGGGGGATTTACGGTGTCGCTCCATCACGATCCGGCTGATCCAATCGCAACCTCGGCGCCGGCGCAGTGGGCCCTGAATAAACTGCGCGATGCTTTGAGCGACCGCGGCGTCACGGTGTTGATGCGCACCGACAATAATAGGGTCGGCAGAGGCATCAGTGATAGTGATCTGGCCATATTTGCGGTAGGCGGCGCCTCGCCCCGCGCGCTGGGGCTGATCAAACTCGCCGAGCCTGAATCGCTGGCGCTCTTGCCGGCCCCCAGCGGCGAGCCGGCGCTCATTGCCGCCGGCGCCGACCCGCTCGGCCTTGTTTACGCTCTTACCGAACTCACCGATCGCGTCACGCTGGCCTCAGTCCCGGGCGCGGCCGGCGCCAAAGCCGCTCTTGCTCTGGCCGCCTCCATCTCTGAATCCCGCGCCAACGCCATCCGCGGCATCTTTCGCATGTTCGTCTCCGAAACCGAGGACAAACGTTGGTTCTACGACCGCGACGGCTGGCAACAATATTTGGACATGCTCGTCGGCAACCGCTTCAACCGCTTTAACCTGTCCTTCGGTCTCTCCTACGACTTCTCAAGAAGCCTTACGGACACCTACACCTTCTTCATGTACCCGTTCTTTGTCAGCGTTCCCGGCTACAACGTGCGCGCCATCGCCCGGGACGGAACGCCCCTCGGGGCCGGCGAAATGCGGAAGAACCTCGACACCCTCAGATTTATCTCCGAGCAGACGGCTCTCCGCGGCCTTCAGTTCAACCTCGGCATCTGGACCCACAACTATCGCTGGACGAGCTCCCCCCGCGCCACGTACACCATCGATGGCCTGAACGGCGAATCCCAGGCTCCCTACTCCCGCGACGCCATGCGCCTCATCCTGCAGACCTGCCCCGGTATCACCGGCATCACGCTCCGCACTCATGGCGAGTCCGGCGTCCCGGAAGGGTCGTACGATCTGTGGAAAGTCATCATGTCCGGCGTCACCGGACTTAGAAATGCCGACGGTTCAGATCGGATCATCGAACTCGATCTCCACGGTAAGACCATGACGCCGGAGATGATCGATACCGCACTAGGCACGGGCATGCCCGTCACCATCTCCTGCAAGTTCTCGGCAGAACACCTTGGTCTACCCTACGTCCAATCCTCCATCCGTGAGTCGGAAATGCCAAAAGCGACCAACGGCACCGGACTCATGGCACTATCCTCCGGGACTCGGTCCCTGCTTCGGTATGGCGTCGGCGACCTGCTGAGGCAAGACCGCAAATACAAAATGATCCACCGCGTATGGCCGGGCACTCAGCGCCTGCTGCTCTGGGGTGATCCGGTGTACGCCGCCGGCTACGGCCGCGCGGGCCGCTTCGCCGGCATGGATGGTATCGAGTACTTCGAGCCGCTCTCCTTCAAAGGCCGAGGCGGCTCCTCCATGAACATTCCCCCGGCGGCAGATCGTAGCGGCTACGGCGATTCCTCACTGTGCCCTGAACGCGAGTGGCAAAAATATCTCTACACGTTCCGCCTTTGGGGTCGCCTTAGCTACAACCCGGACGCCTCGGCGGAGACTTGGCGGCGCGCTCTTGGGTCCAAATTCGGCTCCGACGCTCCGCACTATGAGTCGGCTCTGGCCAGTGCGTCCCGGATTCTTCCGCTTATTACCACGGCCCATCTCCCTTGCGCCGCAAACTACGCGTATTGGCCCGAGATCTACGTGAACATGTCCCTGTACGACACGACGAAGGTTGGCTCCTATGGCGAGGCGCCAAATCCCAAGGTTTTCGGTAATGTCTCCAGCCTCGACCCCCAAATCTTTGCGTCGATTTTTGAATATGTTGACGCACTGCTGGGCGGCAAACATCTCGCCAAGATCAATCCCCTCCAGGTCGCCCAGCAGCTCGAAACCTGGTCCAAAGACACGAGCGCGGCCCTGGCGCGCCGGGTCTCCAAGAACGACGTTCTGCCCGGCGCCGACGATCGGCGTATGGAAACCGACGCGATCATTGCTGCGGGGATCGGCCAATTCTTCGCGCACAAATTTCGTGCGGCCATCCTTTGGCAGGTGTTCAATCTCAGCGGCGACGAATCCGCTCGCGCCGCCGCCACCGACGCCTACAAAAAAGCCCGCGGGGCCTGGTCCTCCCTCGCCGCGACTGCCAATGTCTATCTTCCCGACCTCACCTTCGGCCCCGAACGGCAACTGCGTCGCCATTGGTCCGAGCGTCTGGCCGACCTCGACGCCGACATCGCCGGCATGGCCACCCGCACTCCGCAACGCCATGGCGGCCATCCCAAGGACACTATCAACAAGCTCATCCAATCAATTGTTGATTCCGACCAGAACAAAATCAGCGGCGCGGTTGCGCGGCACACCAGCCCCGCGACGTTCAAACCAAATCACCTGCTGCCTCTCGATATCTATAGCGCCTGCGACTCTGTCCGGCTCTGCTACCGCCATATCAATCAAGGAGAGCGCTACACGGCGGTCGACATGCAAAACCAAGACGGCAAATTCACCGCCGCCATTCCCGCCGACTACACCGAAGGTAAATTCCATCTCCAATACTATTTCGAAGTACGCAACTCCTCAGCCGCCACGCTCTTCCCCGGTTTTAGAGAAGACTTCACGGGCACCCCATACTTCATCATTCCACCGGCTTGATGCGAGCCTGCCGGATTAACTAACCGGTCCACCACCAGACGTCATACGAAACCATCAGCATCGGTGAGGAGATGGGCCTGGACGGAAAAATAGAAGGAACGGGCAAGCAGACTTTCGGAACATTTACCAGAACCAAGGTGAGCGGTATCTGAACGGCTTCCTGCATCCTCGACGGCAGATGGGCGTCCAAGTCTGGGCACTTGAGGCGGCCGCGAGCCAAGAAAGACGTTTGTCCAAACTCCAAACCGCGGTATCCTATGCAACATGGCGCCCGAGGGTCGCTGGGCATGTCCGGGCAACGCCTGCACAATTCTTCCGCGAGGTTCTCGATGAAACACATCATCCTGATGAGCGGCATCGTTTTCGTAATCCTGGGATTCACACTTCGAGGCGCCGTGGCGCAAACGGACCGTCCCCCGGTCGTGCCGCCGCGGGAAATTCCTGCCGTGCATCCGAACGTCGAATTTGCGGCGGCATTGGATCAGTCGCCAGCCATCAAGAAGCACCTCGTCTGGACCACAGGCAATGGCAAGCGCCAAACATTCGAGCAGTGGACGCCGGCCATGAAGCAGCGGATCGAAACGTTCTACCGGGATTTCCAGGATGGGAAGCGCCAGCTCGACATGCGTTTGCCTGGGGAGGAGATGATCGACCCCAACTCCGGGAAGGCATTTTTCACGTCGGAGCAGGCCTTCGACATTTATGCCGCCCACGCCGCCCATGTTGTTTTCGTCGAGGCTCAGCACCTGGTTCCCTGGAGCATCGAAAAACTTCCCGGAGTTGAGCTGGATGAGCTGCTTGGCTCCTCCGCCTATTTTGCGCGCATTGGTCCATCCCAGGACAACACGTATCCCGCGGGGATCAAGGCCAACCGTGATTTTGCCGAGGCGCCGGAGAACGACGGACTGGGTGAACTGAACAGCGATCCGCGCATCGGGTTTGACTTTCTCTCCGGCAAGACATCCGCCAGCCACAAGAGCCTCATTGCCGACACGGAGCTGAAGACGCTGGAGAATCTCACGTGGTGGTTGCGGAACAACGTCGTACACGGCCCGATAGATGACAAGAGGCATGAGCGGGAAAAGGCCAACCGCTGGCTCGACAAGCGTCTGAGCGCGTTCCCCGGGACGCACGCCGCCCTGGCCGCAGAGGGGTGCCACTCCTCGTCAAAGCTGATGGTCGATCTGGCTCGGAGCGTGAACATTCCTCTGCTGCATGTCCGGGCGATTGATCCGGGGGGTGACTCGCCGTCCAATTTCTTCAACCGCACCCACGGCGGATTAATCTACGGGTGGGGAGGCCGCGAAGTGCGAATCGTCTGGCACACGGACGAGATCAACGCCATGCCGGGCAGCCAATGTTATCCAATCGATCCGAAGACGGGAACGCTTGCCCCGCCGGAAGAAGCCCAACGGATGTACTTCGACGCGCTTTGGGTCAGTCCCGCGGAGCTGAAGAGGGCGGGCTTTGAGTACAAGCTGGAGCGCGTATTCCCGAACAAGGGTTTCGGCCATGACTCCCGCGGCGTTTACGAAGACCGGCTGGATTACGGCATGATGATCGGCATTTGGAACAAGAAGGGAACTTCCGATCTGTCTCAGATCGACCAATTGACGCACGATTATGAGCTGGGCGGCGAGTCGCTGCTGTCCCTGTGGTGCCATCACAGTCTGGAAGCGCAATTGGCCAGTAACATCAAGGTTTGGCAAGGCGATTTCACGGCGGCGGAAGTGCCGGAGTTGCGGCCGCTGAAGGACTATAACGATCGTGCCGCCGCGTGCGTCCAGGATTTGGGCGGGGCCGACAAAGTCGACAAGTTGTTAAAACAATGGAGCGCCGATCGAGGGAAGAATCTGCTGGTGAAGTGACAAAACACCAACGTCCGTAAGGCGCGGAGTTAGGTTATGTTGATGCCGTTAGGTCGTGTCCCCTTCAGTTACTCAATGCTTATGCAAACCCGCAAACCAATATTAATGTTGTTCGCGTCAAACGAGGGACCAGAGAAGCGGCTATAAGAGCGTGCCCATGGAGGTTCGAACATGTAAGATCCGCCTCTGTAAACCCGGCCTGCCCCAGAGGTCGGTCCTTGAGGGTCTCGAGATGGACTATTGGCGTAGTAATCATCCTCGATGTCAACCCGGTCGGCGCACCATTCCCAGACGTTGCCGTGCATATCGTATAAGCCCCAGGCGTTCGGTTTCTTCTGGCCAACAGGATGAGGCCTTCCGTCGGAATTGCCCTCGCACCATGCGTAGTCACCCAAGCTGGCATCCCCGTCGCCGTAACAGTATTCACCTGAGCTTCCCGCCCGACAGGCATACTCCCATTGGGCCTCGGTCGGCAGGCAAAACTCAGTGCCCGGCGCCTTCGCTTTCACTTTGCCGAGGAAGGTCTGGCAGTCGTTCCAACTGACACACTCTACGGGACACTTCGCTTCGTTCTGGGGCGGAGTTAAAGGGTGCCCCACTATATCCCTGTACCGGCTTGGATTGTTTCCCATGACCGATTGCCACTGTTCCTGAGTGACTTCGTATTTGCCGAGGTAAAACGGCTTGGAGATTTCCACCCTATGCTGCGGCTGCGCAGCAAGGCTGATGTTGTCGGAACTATTTGTCGTGCCCATCATGAACGAGCCAGGCTGAACCAAAACAAATTCCATGGTTAATCCATTACCGAGGTCTATTGTGAGCTGGGGTTTGAGGTTCTTCTCCGCCTTGCCACAGCCGAGCAATCCTAAAACTAAAGAAGAGAATAACGCGACACGAACGCCCACCGTCCAAGTCTCATATCGCATAACAGTTCTCCTCAAGGATCAAGGCGCCGGTCAACATGCAACGTCTGCTTTCCTCTCATTGACCAACACATATTGGAAAACCGACCCAATCTTAAGCACATCTTGGCAAAGCTGAAACTCTCCTTGGGCTCTGGTCTCGATCCGCGGTTTCTTGAATGGGAACCGTTTGACAACGACCCGGGGAGAAACGCGGAATTTTCTGATTTCCGGTCGGAAACGCCGCACAAGTGCGGCCGCTAAAAGAATGCACTCGCCTTGGCCGTACGAGTTCTTGTCGGCCGATCTCTTGACAAATGTGCATTGAATTTTACGCTGGCATCGTTCAAATCTAACCGGCGGCGGCGCTGCTGGGGGGTCGTCGCCGCGGGCGAAGGAGACGACAATGAGAGCCGCTGCGTATGCGATCTGCGGGGTCGCGGGGGTTTTGCTTCTGCTTTTACTGGTGACGGAGTTGCGCGGCCAGCCTGTGCCGAGCATTGTGGGGCAATGGCTGGTTCGCAACGACCAGATGGAAGTGCGGGCCGAGTTCCGGGCCGATGGCACTTTTACCCGCGTCACGAAGAGCGCCCAGGGGACGGAAACGGTCGCGGGAACCTATCGCCTCGTTGACGGGGTGCTTGAACTGAAGCCGCAGGGGGCGACCGACACGATCAAATTGAAATACCGCATGCCCGACGCCAACACGCTTGAGCTGACGAGTGACGACGGCAGCGGAGTGCAGATGATCCGGCAAGGGGGCGCGGGGGCCCAACCGCCGAAGGGAAATCCACTCGCCCCGGCCAAAGCGGGCGGCAGGTCCGTCATTTACCGCGTGTATCACTACATCGACGTGGGCGGGCTGCGCGATGCGCAAACGGGCCAGTGGCTCGAAGGGTTCAGCCTCCTCGTGCCCAAGGGTTGGAAATTCACGGGCGGACTCCGTTGGGTCACCAATGAGAAACCGGCCAACATGCTGAGCAAGACTGATTTGCTCAATCCCGTCAAGTCAGACTATGCGATGAGTTCACCCGATGGCAGCATCGTCTTCCGGCAGTACCCGGTGGAATATTGGTGCGCGACCAACGCCTTCCCGCCCGGAGCCAATTACAGCGGCATGATCGTCTGCCCGGCGGTGACGCCCGAGCAGTACATCACGCAGTTCGTCATCCCGCGTCAGCGTGGCGGGCAATTGGAAGACTTGCGGATCGTCAAGCAGGAGCCGCTCGATCAACTCGCCGCCATGTTCGACCAGGAAAGCCGGCGATTTGATGCCGCCATGGGCGGCGTCGCGGCGGGAAGCTCGCTGACGTTCAAGGCCGGCGCCGTCACCATCGAATACACCGAGAATGGTGTCCCGTATCGCGAACGGTTCATCTGCATCCAGCAGTACATTCAGTCGTCCGGCTTGATTATGTGGTGGCCGAGAGGCAACTGCAGCATGCGTGCGCCGCGAGATCAATTCGATGCAACGATCCAGACGTTCGCCACCGTCGCCGCCAGCCTGCGGACCAATCCGCGATGGTCCGTCGCGCTGATCGAACTGAGGCAGCACGTGAGCATGTCGCTGGCTCAGGCCGATGAATATTGCCACAAGATTCAGAATGAGATGGCTCAATCCCACTGGCAGACCGAACACGAGCTGGCCCGCGACGAGGGATATCTGTCCGGCGACTATTACGACTACAAGGGAACGGATGGCAACCGCTACTCTCTGCCGACGGACAAGTACCATTTCATGAACCAGGATGGCGACATTCTTTCCCAGGACGATTCGGTGCCGCCATCATCGGAGTGGACGTCGATCGAGCCGTATAACCAATAGACTGCCCCAGGGAGCAAGCTCCCCGGGCTTTGAATGGTGAAAGGACCCCACCGCCCCGCCGTGTCACCCCACCGTCTCCGCGCCTGCCTGCCCGCATTGCGCGCATTGGGCGTCCTCGCACGGCTCGACGTGTGCCGTCGCATTCGCTTCGCCCATCGCCAGCTCGATCTCGTGCTCGATGGCGCTGGCGACGCGATGGCCCTGCTCGATGTTCCACCATTTCGGGACCATGACGTGGAAATCCACCCAGCAATTCCGACCGCTGTGCCGGAAGCGAAGTTTGTGGTAACTGCAAATCTTCGGCTCCTTTCCGGCGGGGCCCAGGTGAGAATCCAGGATTTTCTGCAATTGCCGGCGTTCGTTGGGGTCCTGCTCGTCCATCAGACCGGCCGCCGAACGCTTGAGCAGTCGCAGGCCGAGGATGGCAATGTACACCGCCACCGCCAGGGCGCCGGCCGTATCAACCCATCGCCAGCCCGTCAGGCGCACGATGGCGATGGCGGCCAGCACGGCCACGCTGTCCAGGGCATCGACCATCAGATGAATCCCGCCGGCCTCCAGGGTCAGGGCCTTGTTCTTCCGGCCACGAATCCAAAGCGACAATCCCAATGCTCCGTTGACCAGCAGCGCCACGCTCATGAGCGCTAGGCCGATATCCAGACGCTGGATGAGAAGTTGTTCGCGGCTCAGCCAGGACAGCGCGATCTTGCCGGCGATGACGGCGGAGGCGAGCAGGACCATCGATCCTTCGAACCCGGCGGAGAAGAACTCGATTTTGCCGTGGCCGTAGGGGTGGTCCGCGTCGGCCGGGCGGTGCGCCAGGCGAATGGAATATACGGCGAACCCGGCGGTCATGACGTTGGTCACGTTTTCCAACGCATCGGAAAAGATGGCCTGCGATCCGGTCAGGAAGTAAGCCGCGAACTTGATGACCAGCAGGACCGCGCCGACCACGAGCGACACCCAGGCCCAGTGCAGCTCCGATCGCCGCAGATACGCCTTTTGTCCAACGGTGCCGTCAGTGATTGCCATGCAGCCTTTGCCCTTGTCTGGCGGGTGTTATGCAATCTGGCTCATCGAAAGTCCATGCGAGGTTTAATAATCTCGCTCTTTTCAATTCTGATGCGCAACCCTTGCCTTGTCCTTGCGCAATCTAAATAATGCCCCGGTATCATTTAACCGACGAGGCAATGGAGTACGCGGAGGTTCAATGAACAGACCTGGCATGGACGGCCGAAGAGTCTCATCCTTGTCCTGGTTCCGAACGTGGGTTTCCGAGCAGCTTGGCGGCATCCGCCACGAGCGACGCGTCGCCGCCGCCGTTGGTTCGCTGTTCAATATCACGCTGCCGCTGCACGATCTGACCCGCAGCGACCTTCGCGTGCTGAAGCTGGCGGCGTATCTGCACGACGTCGGGCGATCGGTGAACAACAAGAATCATCCGGCCATCGGCGCCCGCATCATCCGCCGCAATCTGGAGCTTCCGCTCAAAAAGCGCCAGCGCCGCGCCCTGGCATATCTTGCCCTGCGCCATCGCGGGCAGGTTCCCGAAGCGGACAATGATCCCGCGCTCCGCCGGGTGGACAATCCGGCTACGGCGAGAATGCTGCTGGGGTTCCTGCGCGCCGCCGACGCTTTGGATAGCCGATGGCTCCCCTCGCCGCGCTTGAGTTTTTCGCGGCGGGGGCAGCGGATTCGGGTGGTTTGCCATCTGCGCGAGGACTCGGAAAAGGCCCGGCGCATTTTTTCCCGGCGCAAGAAATTCCGGCTTCTGGAAGAGATGCTGGATTGCCGCATCGAGGTCGCCGTCGTGACCCGCCGCCGCCTCCGGGCGGTCGCTTGAGCTTTGTTGCGGGTCTGCATGGCGCCCTTGTCTTGTTGCGCTTTCTGTAAAGATAACCGCGAAGACGCGAAGCAGCGAAGGAACGCGAAGGAAGTGT
>JBEKXM010000041.1:0-15374 GCA_049512115.1 Tepidisphaeraceae bacterium
CTACCGAAGAGCCCGAACGCCCACGGCGCTGCCGTGGGGTTTTGTCCTGCGATGAGGGCTCTGAAACGCCTTCAGTTCCCCGGCTGCACCGGCATTACCGGAAATCCCTGCCCCGTCGGCGGCGCGAGATGCTGCCGGATCGCCGTTAATTCGTCCAGAATGCGGAATATCACGATCAGCAGCTCGCAATAAATTCGGCACACCAACGGCCCTAAAAACAGATACAAGACTCCGAAGAGCACCTGCGCGCCACCGCCAAACCTGGATTGGGCCCCGGCCACAATCATGACCAAGCCGATGATGACGCTCAACACGACGCCGATAATGAAAATGATCCGAATGAACATCGGAGTGATCATTTGCTTGAAATCCAGAAAATCCTTCATGGCTTCTCCTTCGGTTAATGGGGTTTGAAAAATGATACCCGGACGTGAGGTACGTTCAATCGCCGTACGCCGCTCCCGCCCTGAGCCTGTCGAAGGGCCAGAAATCCCGCACTCCACCCCGTCGAATCTCATTTAGCCGCCCCGCTCGCGGGGCGCGCCCGACTGGCGATGAAGCGCGAATCGTTGTACAAAACTAGGGCACAGATGGGCAATTCTCCGGAAAGCTGTCGCAGGCGTACGGGGTGCTGTTGCCAGAGACACTCGCACGGCGTGGAGTTTGTCGTATCGGAACTGACCCGTCTGGACGCACGTCATGGCTAACGCCATTTCAAAAGAACTGCAGCGAGGAACTGTATGAGAGGACCAAAACTTGAGGAAGTCTTCAAAATCAACGGCGTGCCAACGTTCACATTTGTCCAGCCAGTCGAGTTCCAGAAGCTGATCGTGAACCTTCGGACAGGGGCAGCTTTGAATGTACCCAAAGCCAGCTCAACCAACCCTCGACCCCTTCGCGGCCTGTCGACTTCAGTCGACAGGGAGTCTTGTAATTAGAAGATCCCATTCGGCAATTGGCATTCGGCAATTGGCAATCGGCAATTCGGCATTCGGCAATCGGCAATCTCTCCACCACCCCATCTCCGCATGAATGTCCCGATTGAAAAGCTTCGCCTCATCTCGCTTTCGCCGGGATTATTCACCGCGAAGGACGCGAAGAGCGCGAAGAAAGAAGGAAAATCAGTTGAACCGATCGCAGCACCCCCTGTGCAGATGCAAATCATGGAAACATGACATAACCTCTTCTCCACGTTGATTCTTCGCGTCCTTCGTTGATATCCTGCAAATTCTTCTCTCCACGCGAAGATTTTCCAAGGTCACGCCGCTTCGCCGCTCCATCGGTTATCCTCAAATGCGTTACCGCCAAGACGCGAAGGACTTCGCGTCCTTCGCGTCTTCGCGGTAAAATCCTTTGGGTTGCGGGCATAGCTCGCGCCGTGCGCCCTTCACGGTGAATAATGCGGGTTAGCGCGAAACCTTCCGTGCGGTTAGCACCCGGTCATTCCCCGCCTGGTCCTTCAGAATGCGGATATCCGAAAACTCCGCATGCTCGCCCGCGATCTGCCGCGCCACCTCCGCCTGATCGAACGCAATCTCGAGGAAAACGTGCGCCCCCGGCAAAAGATGCGCGGGCGATTCCTTCAGAATCCGCCGATGGATTGCCAAGCCGTCCAGACCGCCGTCCAGTGCCGACAACGGTTCGTAATCCCGCACGCTGCGATCCAGTTGCGGGATTTGGCCGGTGGGGATGTACGGCGGATTGGCCACCAGCAGATCGAACGGCTGGCGATCGGCCAGCCGATCCAGCGGCTCGAACAGATCGCCCGCCTCGACCGTGACGCGCTGCGAAAGCCCCAGCCGATCGAGATTTTTCCGCGCCACCGCCACCGCCGCCGGGCTGATGTCCGTCGCCACCGCCACCGCGTTCTTGACGTTGTGCGCGATCGCCGCGGCGATGCAGCCGCTGCCCGTGCACAGGTCCAGAACCCGCGGGCTTTCAAACCCCGCCTCCCGCCGCACCAGTTGGATGACGTTTTCCACCAGCGTTTCGGTATCCGGGCGCGGGATCAGCACGTCGCGCGTGACCTCGAATTCCAGGTTGAAGAAATGGGCCCGGCCCGTCAGATACGCGACCGGCTCCTCCTCGGCGGCCCGGCGAACCAGTTCGCGGTAGGCATCCAACTGCTTGGCGTCCAGCTCCCGCTCATAATCGGTGTACAGCTTGATCCGCGGGATCGTCAGCACGTGCCCCAGGAGCAATTCCGCCGCCAGCCGGGGCGAATCAACGCCTTTTCGCTTGAAGAATGGCGTAGTCCATTCCATAAGCCGGCGGACCGTCCATGTCCCTGCGTTTTCGGACATCGACGGGAGATTGTACACGAATCACATATTTCCCAATGGCCGCGTTTGGCCTAAAATCCGGGGATGAGGGTAATGGCGGCCATGATTGCTGTATTGCTGGCGGCGCTGGTGGCGCGCGCCGACATCGTCAATCTCACCGACGGCACCAAAATCGAGGGGAAAATCCGCAAGACAACCGACGGCTGGGCCGTTACTGAGAAGGACGGCACGGTCGTCAACGTCGATGCCGACAAGGTCGCGTCGATCGAAGCCAGCCGGACTGCCGACACCGTTTCAATAGCCGAGGACCGCCTTCAGTCCCTGCGCCGTGTTGCCGATCACTTGTCCGACATTCCCGAAATCGTCAGCCGATACCAGAAATTCATCGCCGAGACCGGCGACCTCAAAGTCGCCGCCGAGGCCAACAAGGATTTGCAGATGTGGCAGTCCCGGCTCGACCAGGGCATGGTCAAGCTTGGGGACCAGTGGATCTCCGCCGACGAGCGCCGGCGCCGGCGGGAGCTGGGCCAGTCCGAGGCCCTACCCGCCAAGGATTTGATCGTCAATTATCGCTACAAGGAAGCCGACAAACTATTGCAGCAGGCGATCATCGATGATCCCGACTGCGCGACCGCCCTGTATTTGCAGGGAGTGCTGCTTTACAAGCAGGAGCAGATATCCCAGTCCCGAAAGTCGTTCGAGGCGGTCAACCAGCTCGTGCCGGATCACGCTCCGACGCTGAACAATCTGGCCGTCATCGCCTGGCGGCAAAAATCCTTCGTCGTCACCATGAATTACTATGACGGGGCGATGATGGCCGCCCCCCAGGCCAAGGAGGTTCTGGACAACGTCGCCGAGGCCCTCAACGTCGTGCCGCCGGAAAATCAGAAGGCCCCGGTCGTCTTGCAGGCCGTGAAACTTTTCGCCGAGCAGGACGCGCTTCTGCAAAAGTTGGCCGCCCAGCAGGGGATGTATCGCTGGGGCGCGACCTGGGTCACCGCCAAGCAGCTCGAGGATTTGAAAGCCGCCGAGGCCAAGATCAAGCAGCAGTTGGATGCCTTGCAGCAGCAATTCGACGCGCTACAGCAAAAAGCCGGACAGATCGATGCGGAAATAGACCAGGACAAGCGGCAAATGGATCGCCTTCAGTCGCAAAGCACCTACATCGACCGCAACGGAAATACGATTCAGATGCCTTTGCCCGATCAGTATTACCAATTGAAGCGCGACAACGACAGCCTAGCCAACGACAAGCAGATCATCGTTCAGCAGCAAACCGCCTTGCGAAACAAGGCCAAGGACGTGGCGGCGCAGATTCCAACTCCCAAATTCACGGGCCTCCAGCAGATTATCGGAGTCGATGGCGTTCCGGTGCGGGACATGGGTTCCGGCCCGACGACCACCCCCAGTCAGACCAACTGATGGGGCGGCACGCGAAGCTCGCTGGTGTCGATTTCAACCGGCTCCTGAATGCACGAGGCGTCCAGCGGGATTCGAGCTTCGTCCCGATGGGTTTCGACCATCAGCAGCAATGCGTTGCGGAGCTTCTTGCGGCATTCGTTCAGCGACCTTCCATGGGTCATGGTCCCGGGAATTTCTTCGACCCACCCTACGAAAAACCCGGTGGACTCGGGTTTGATAATGGTATGGTAGGTTTGACGCATGACATTATGAAAGCGAGAGTTGGCGGCGAGGTCAAGATAATTCGCCCAATCTGACAGCCTTCGCGACCCGCGCCATCCACCGGACACGTTGCACCGGAGTACCCCTGGAACCAACCGCCATGGCCCGCAATTTGACGCCAAACAGCGATTTTGCTGCAACTTTACCTGCCAACAAAGGGTGGAATGAGTAGACAACCCAAGCGGAAAGGCCTCGGGCCGCAGATGGCAATAAATTGACAATTAGTCAAGAATTATTGTAGTTTGCGGCTGCGTCCGGCCGATGGGTTTGCTGTAGCACTAGGTACATACAGTTGATTCTCGGATGAGGTGTGGTATAAGATAAGATAGGTAAAGTTTGCAAGCAAGCGCTTATGGCGCATTTTCTCCCCTCCGGAAGACACCGTGCAGAAATGCCGGTGTCTTCTTTTTCCCTCTCCTCAGCAAAGCCTAAACGTCATTCGTAAGGGTTTTATTACCAGAATATTTGGATGTTGCACCGATTTGAAATCGCCTCGCGTTGGCCGGGCGCGGCGGGCCGATCGCATTAAGTCCGGTCATTAAACTCTCGCTGTCACATTGATTGAAGAAGCTTGATATGTGGAGCTCCCCGCCGACGGGGACATAACCCGCGCCGACTTCCCGCAATCCCGCAACAAAAATCCGCCAGCGCAAAAAGACCCACGTCGGTCCAACTCATTTGGACGCCGGCGGTCGATTGTCCTACCATTGCCCGAACACCGTGCCCCAGCAGAAAACCTTCTACATCATCGATGGCCACGCCCAAATCTACCGGGCCTATTTTGCCCCGTTCCGCGATTTGTCCAGTCCCTCCGGCGAGCCGACCAAGGCGACCTACGTATTCACCCAATGGCTGCTGAATCTGGTTGAAAACCGCAAGCCGCATTATCTGGCCATGGCAGTCGATACCGGCGATGAATCCGTTTTCCGCAAGCAGATTTTTCCTGACTACAAGGCCAACCGCCAATCTCCGCCCGATGATTTCTTCCCCCAGGAGCGCCGCATTCTGCAAATCGTCGGCGATCTGGGGATTCCCATCTTTGCCAAGCCCGGTTACGAAGCCGACGATCTGATCGCCACCATGGTCCACCAACTCCGGGACAAGGGATTTGAAACGATCATCGTTTCCAAGGACAAGGACATTCGCCAACTCATCGACGATTCCACGCGAATGTACGATGTTCAGTCCGATGTTTTTATGGATCGTCAGCGGATGCAATCGGAGCTCGGATATTCCCCCGCACAGGCGATCGATGTCCAGACGCTGATGGGCGATGCGATCGACAACGTGCAGGGAATCCCCGGCGTCGGTGAAAAGACCGCGGCCAAGCTCATCGCCGCCTACGGAAATATCGCAGGAGTCCTTCAGCACGTCGAGCAACTCACCCCGAAGATGAAGGAGAATTTCCAGAAATATGCCGATCGCCTGCCGATCGCCCGGCAACTGGTCACGCTGAAACACGACGTCGAGTTCGATTTCGATCCTGACAGATGTCTTTTCCCCGGATTGAAAGTCGATGCCTTGCGTCCGCATCTGGAATCACTGGGATTCACGACCCTCATCAAGCGCCTCGTTTCCGACGAGGAACCGGCGGCGCCGGCGAAGAAGATCGCGTCGGGGCCCGCCGCGGAAATGGGATTGTTCGGCTCCATGGCCGATTCCGCCGCAGCCGGCGCGGCCTCGCCGCCGCCCCAGACCTGCGCGGATTGCGACTATCGGCTCGTGCAGAATCCCCAGCAATTCCAGGCATTTTTGAAGGAACTGAGCCGGCAGACCCGCTTCGCTTTCGATACCGAGACCAATGCCCTTGGAGCCATGGCATCGTCGCTGGTGGGGATGAGTTTCAGTTGGCAGCCGCGGACCGGCTGGTACGTCGCGGTTGACGGGCCGCAGGGCTCGCAGTTTCTGGATCGTCAGCAGGCCGTCGCGCAGCTCAAGCCCATTCTGGAAAATCCGCGGATCGGCAAGGTCGGTCACAATCTGAAATACGACATGCTGGTGATGCGGCAAGCGGGCGTCGACGTGCGGGGCGTGACGCTCGACACCATGATCGCCGCCTTCATCCTCGATTCCAGCCGCATGCAATACGGCATCGACCGGCTCGCCCTGGACTATCTGAACATCCGCAAAGTTCGCACCAGCGATCTCATCGGCAAGGGGAGCAAACAGATTTCCATGCAAAAGGTTGAGCTGGAGCGCGTCGCGGCCTACGCAGCCGAGGATGCCGACGTGGCGCTTCGCCTGGCCGATCTCCTCGAATCCCGTCTCGCCGCACTCCCGGAACTGAAAAAACTCTGCGATTCCGTCGAAACCCCGCTGATCGACGTCCTGGTCGATATGGAAGCCAATGGCGTCGCCATTGATCCGGCGATTCTCAAGGAGCAGAGCGAGGTCCTTGCTGTTCGTATCGAGGAACTGCGCGGTAAAATTTTCGCCTCCGCCGGATTCCAGTTCAATCCCGATTCCCCCAAACAATTGCAGGACGTGCTGTTCAACCGCCTCAAGCTGAAATCCGTCAAGAAGACCAAAACCGGCGACAGCACCGACGTCGAAGTTCTGGAAAAGCTCGCGGAAAAGCACGAAATCCCAAAACTGATTCTCGATTACCGAAGCCTCGTCAAGCTGAAGAATACCTATCTGGACAACCTGACGGATTTCGTGAACCCCCGCACCGGCAGGATTCACGCCAGCTTCAATCAGATCGGCGCCGGCACGGGCCGGCTGAGCTGCAGCGATCCCAACCTGCAAAACATTCCCATCCGCACCGACGAGGGGAGAAGAATTCGCCTGGCGTTCGTGCCCGGCGATCGCCGGCGCAACGTGCTGCTCACCGCCGATTACAGCCAGATCGAACTCCGCGTTCTAGCCCATTTCACGCGCGAGCCGGCCCTGCTTCGTGCTTTCGAGTCGGATCAGGACATTCACAGCGCCGTCGCCGCCGAGGTCTTCGGCGTCTCACTTCAGGACGTCACCCGCGACCAACGCGCCCAGGCCAAGATCATCAATTTCGGCATTGTCTATGGGGTTAGCGCCTACGGCCTGGCGCGCCGAATCGACGGACTTACCGTTCCCGCCGCCCAGAAGCTGATCGACGGTTACAACCGCCGCTTCCCAGCCATCGAGAAATTCCTCAATCAATGCGTGATGGAGGCCCAGACCCAGGGATACGTGAAAACGATTCTTGGCCGCCGCCGCCCAATCCCCGAAGTCCGCAGCAACACCCTCGCCATCCGCAACGCCGGCGAACGCATGGCCATCAACAGCGTCGTCCAAGGCTCCGCCGCCGATCTGATCAAGGTGGCCATGAACAACATT
Organism: Tepidisphaeraceae bacterium; assembly: GCA_049512115.1. GTDB lineage: Bacteria > Planctomycetota > Phycisphaerae > Tepidisphaerales > Tepidisphaeraceae > PALSA-1353. The sequence goes on from JBEKXM010000041.1 coordinate 7,281, forward strand.
CATCGCCGGATTACCCAGGAGAACCGCCCGAGCAAGATGCTCATGCAGGTCCATGACGAACTGGTTTTCGAGACCCCGGAGGCCGGCGTACAAGCCGAGGCCGACATGATCCGCCATGAAATGACCGCCGCGATCCCCCTGGCCGTCCCGCTCAAGGTCGAAGTCGGCTGGGGAAAGAATTGGCAGGAAGTTAAGTAAGTCGAGTCGTGCGGCGCGTCGTCTTCGTTCTTCGAGGACAGCCAAAATCCCGCGCGGCACACGAGATTTCTGGCGGCGCATTGCAATGAAAATTGGCGTACGACTGCGCTTTGGTCGCCCTCAGACCCGAGCGCTTTGATTTCGCCGTGGCGCGAATAGAAAACGCCGGCGGTGAACGACAAGCCCCCCAACCACGAGCAGGCCTATTGAGATGGCGGCGGGTTCCGGAACCGCCGGAATTGATCCGGTCAGGAAGTAGTCTCCCTCATCGAAAAATGAGCGCGTCGTGTAACTTGATTCCGAGGCGTCTGCGGCGGGCGAAATTTCGGCGAAATAGCTGCCTCCTGAAAGAATGCCTGAAAATGTCTCGTTGAGGTTGGACGTGTGGACGTCGGCGACAAGATTGCCGCTGGAACCGTACAAATCAAGCACCGTATGAAGGGTCATTCCCGGATCGGCCACGCCAGGGTTGATCGTCGAACGTCCCGATATCGCATTGATGGTGACCTGGCCTCCAGAAGTGGAGAAGGACCACCAGTCGGCCGTGTAATTCGCCGCTCCCAGAGGTACGGGACTGGCAGAACTCGCCGGGACAATCGTTCCCTTGGCATTGGTGAAATCAATCGAGCCTGCGGACAGTGGCAACGCTGTTGCCGTCAGGCGAGTGTGGCCGATTCCGTCATTGATGAATCCTCCCATATTCGGGTCGTTGGCGATGACTTGGACATCGGTCTGGATTGTCGGACCGCTCGAGTTTTGGTGGGAAGTGCCTTGAGCCCACAGACCGCGCTGTGCGGAATATGAATCGCCCATCGTCGGGGCATACAGCGAATTGCCGCCACTATATTCATTGATGAGGGTGCTTCCCGAGTAGTCGCTTTGGTGCAACAGACCAAACCCGTGTCCATTTTCGTGTGCCGCGGCTTCCCCAACAAATTGCAGGTTCGTCGGCGCTTCGGCGGAGAAAATCCAATTGGTATGCAATCCATTGGATCCGGTTTCTGAGTATGGGGTGACGCCAACGTAAGAAACCCCTCCCGCATTGGGGTACCACGTGTCCGAGCCCCCGATGACCGTGTGCATCATGTCCGGAGTGTTGTCATAATAGTTTTGCCGCGCAAGGTCGCTTCCGGCTTGTCCTGCCGCGACTGCGGGATCGACGGTTGTCACATTGACGTTGAATTCCGTGTACTTTTCAGAGACGCGCGACCAGATGTTTTGGATGTTCGCTATCTCCGACGCACTGAAGGCGTTGGGATTGCCATCGGTGCCGTATGCCGGCGTAACGCCGGGCGTATACGAGGCGTTGTTTGCCCAGTTGCCTGTGAAACTGAAGCCACCGAAATCGAGATAAACCGTATAACGAGCGCCCGGACGGCTGCTGAGCGCGGGAATACCGGGAACGCTGCTCTCGATGATCGGCGTGCTGGAGCCCGTGTAGGGACCAGGAATTGGTAGTGGCGCAACGCCGATCGGAGGCGTTGTCTGGGCGCCAGCACCAACAGCGCTGATCGCGATAAAAAATGGGACGCTCCACAATGCCGTTCGACGTAAGATCTCGTCGGCAAAAACAGGGCAGCCCTCATTCTGCTTGGTCATCGTTTCCTCCGCTTCCTTCAGCGCCCAAATCCCTCGGATGTGTCTGGTACAATGCTACTTCAAACTCCGTGAGCGGATCAATCAAGATTTTGGCTGTCCAAGTTGGGCGCTTTGGAAGTTCATATCGTTTTGCACCGAGATTTTTCCGTGGTGCATCAGCGCGGGTGATACTCTTCGGAACAATTTCTTGAAAACCTCTATTGGGGTGCGTTTCTGAAATTGCGGCGGATATGGCTTGAAAAAAGTCAACAAGAAAATTCAAAGACGTCTTGATCACCGAGCGGATTGAAGAATGCTGAACTCAAGCACGAAAAGTGTCAAAAGTGTAAAGTACCGCCTTGCGACTTCTGTCAATCGCCAATGACGAATGACCAATGACAAATGACCATCCTGCACTAGAATGACCTCCCATGCCCGATGAATCTCAATCACTCCATCGCCCCCGACGCCTTCGCCTTTCGCCGGCTTTGCGCGGGAGCTTGGCCGGCGTGCGATTGCACCGCCGCGATCTGATCGTTCCGGTGTTTGTCCGGGAGGGCAACGGCGTTCGCCGGGAAATCGCCTCTATGCCGGGGGTTTTTCAAATGTCGGTGGACGTGGCGGCGGATTGGCTCGGGCAGCGAGCGGCCGAAGGGTTTGCGGCTTATCTGGTTTTCGGGGTGATCGATCGGGCCGCAAAAGACCCGCAAGGCTCGGCGGCGCTCGATCCGGATAACGTCGTTTGCCGGCTCCTGCGCGAGATGAAAAGTCGCAAGACGGGCATGGTCGGAATCACCGATTTGTGCTTTTGCGAATATACGAGCCATGGTCATTGTGGAATCCTGGCCGAGGATGGATCGACGGTGCAGAACGATCCGACCGTCAAACGGCTCGTGGAGCAGGCGATCAACCACGCCCGGGCCGGGGCGGACATGGTGGCGCCCAGCGGCATGATGGACGGGACGGTCGGGGCGCTTCGCCGCGGGCTGGATCTGGCCGGGTTCCAGGACGTGGCCATCCTGGCCTACTCCGTGAAGTACGCCAGCGCATTTTACGGACCGTTTCGGGACGCGGCGGATTCCGCGCCGCAATTCGGCGACCGGCGGTCATACCAGATGGACCCGGCCCGTGGCGTGAAGGAAGCGATCCACGAGGCGCTACTGGATATCGAGCAGGGGGCCGATCTGGTAATGGTCAAGCCGGGGATGCCGTATCTGGACATTCTCGTGGCGGTTAAACAGGCGGTGAACGTTCCGGTCGTCGCGTACCAGGTGAGCGGGGAATACTCGATGCTGGAAGCTGCCGCCCGACAGGGCTGGCTCGACCGGGAGCCGGCGGTTTTGGAATCGCTGCTGGCTTTGAAACGCGCCGGCGCGGACTTGATCATCAGCTATTTTTGCGACGTTGCGGCTAAAGTTTTGCCGCCATAAATTGGGGCTTGCAATTCGCCGCGGGGCATTGCATATTGCATCCGTTAGCAAACTGTTCGCGGGGCATCATGCCCTTCGCGAACAAAAATAGGCGGAGCCGGACGTCGTCGCCCTCCCGGTTATAGCCGAGAGCCCCATCCAAGGTTGGGATGACTCCACCGACAGCATGCCAAAGAAATCCGGTAGAGTCGTGGATTTCGTACCGATCCATAGCACGAAATCCACGGCCCATTCCCGGGGTGCCCCATCTCAAGGCGACGCACAACCCACCGTCGCCGCAAGAAAGGTGCCGGCTCATCGCCACCAATGCCGCCAAATGCAAGACTGCGGCCTCCATGCCCTTTCACTTGGCGGCATTGGAGGCGGTGAGCCACCACCGCCAATGCCGCCAAGTACAAGACTACGGCCTCCATGCCTTTGCACACGTTGGCCGATGAGCGCGGAGCGTCCATGCTGCCGACGGCTCATCCATCGGTCGCGAAAAGCAAACCATCGAACAACATCGAATTGGGGAGACCTGGCCTTCCCTAGAGTCTCTCCATTCCCATATCCGCGGCGTTGGTTACTTCCGCGCCGCGGGCGAGTTGCCTGACTTTGACCTAACCATCAAAAAATTCTTCGCCGTTCACCGTTGATTCCCGATTTTGTTCTTGACCACGATCACTACGCATCTCTATTCTCAGGTTTTGGTTGCCCGGAAACTTGCCCGGCGTTTGGTTGCCCGAGCGAATTCTGGGCCCAACCTTGGATTTCAACGCTCCTTGAGATCAGCTTTTCTCGATACGCCGTCCATTTTGCCCTGTTCCAAAGTTCGAGGTGTTCGTTGGCCCCGATGAGCGTAACGACCGTTCCGAGTTCCGCCCGGCTGAGAATCTTCGCCGGAAGCACCACTCGTCCCTGGCTATCCCATTCCAGTTCGTCGGCCATCGAAAGCGTTCGATGCGTGTACTGGAGTTGCTCCAAGCTCGGCGTCAGTCCCGGCGGAGCCTGTTGGTTCACCAGACCCATAAAGAACACCTCGGGATATAACCACGGGATGAACCCGTCCTCGAAGCGCTTCAATGTGACAAAGAGCGATTTTCCATCTAGTTCAGGATCGATCTTCTTGCGAATCTGCGAAGGAATCAGGAGGCGATTTTTGTCATCAATTTGTAAATCATGCTCGCCGAAAAAGACAGGTGTACGTCGCAAGGAATCTATCCCACTAGTCCTTTAAAACAGGGGGAATTTACCACTCTCCTCCATTTAGTCAATAGCAAACAATCCGCGCGCTGGAAAAAATATTGAGAAAACTGTTTGCGCGCGCCGAAATAGCTCAATTGCGGCTCATTAGTGAGCGCACCGCCATGCGATTTATTTGATTGGACTCCGGGGGAAACTCAGTGGATAACCTGTCGCGAAATTTCCCGGCGCGTGCGATTCAAAAAATAACCCAGCAGTCCCGCAGCCAAAACGCTCGCGGGGATCGTCCAACCCAAGCCAGAGCCTTCAGGGACGATCTGGGAAATCGCTCCGCAGATGGGGCCGAACATCGACATCGACCAGGGCGGTAACTGGAACTGATCCCGTCCGAAATCCGCCCGGAGATACCAGAGCACGGGGCCGCCGAGGCTTAACATCGACGCGACTCCAACGCCGAGCAGCCTTGACCAGGCGGTTGGCAGCATCTTCGACCAGAGATAAAGTCCGACCATCCAGGCACAAACGTAGAGTTCTCCGGCAACCAAGTGGTTCGCCGTCGAATCCGATAGGTTTGCTGCCAACTGCGCCATCGGCCATGCGGTGACGATGGTCAGTATTGTTGAGCGGAGATTTCCCAGGAGATACGGGAACAGAAGGGCGGACATGGCGATCTGCATCGCCAGCATGACGAAAAGCGCCAACTGCTCGCCGGCTCGGGGGGCGCGCGCCCACAACATCGCCCGGCAAGCGCAGATGCCCAGCGCCGCCAGTTGTGTGCCAAGCCATATCACCAGCGCGGCGGCAGCCGATCCGTGCGTTGTCTGGTCCTGTTTGCCCGATGGTTTCATCGCACCTGCTGAGGCGATTCTATCCGAATGCGAATCACTGGGCATTGGCCGGGGCGGCGATGTCGGCCGTGGGGCTATCGGATGGGCCTGGGCAGGTGACGCGATCAAATCGCACGTCGATCCAGGTTTGATTGTCGTCCACGCGATTGGAGCGATGGAAAATACCGTCGATGGCCGCCAGTTTTTGGGATGCGGGAACCTCGACGAAGGCGTCCTTGGCGCTGGGCGGCCTGCCCCAACGCAGCTGGGTGCCGAAGCGTGTCAGGAGCACGATTTGCGCCTCGCGGGGATCGAGCCGGCCGGCAAAATTGCTCACGTCGATGTCGCGGATTTGATCGGCCCAGTCCACACCCGATAGAAGTCGGGCCATCTCCAGTCCTCCGGCGATATCGTCGCCCGTCCACATCCTACCGGACTCGCACGGGGGGCGGGCCACGCCGTCGATAATGCGGATGTTGGTCTTTCCATCGGCGCCCAGGAGGATCTTGGGCAGTTGGTCGGCCGTATATTGTTCGGGAAGTTTCACGCCCTGGGAATCGACCAGCCAATAGTATTGTCCCCATTTGACCAGGGCCGCCGGCACACGGTATTGGCAATCAATCTCCAGCGTATCGCCGGGTTTTTCTTTAAACGCTCGCCGAACCTGGTTGACTCGCCGAATCCAGGGATTGGAGGCCAGGGCCCTGGCCGTATCAACCAGTAGTTGCCTGTCGAACGCCGAATGCAGGCCAAGGGGCTGGGTGGATTTGATGATTTCCTCGGCCAGGAAGTCGCTCATCCACGCTGGTCGATTGGTCAGGACAACCCTTGGCGGAAGGCTGGGAAACGCCAGGCGGCGATCCACGTATATCTGGCTAATCCGAAACAGCGAAACGATGCCCGATGCGAAGATGACAAAAATCGTGACGTGCAGCGCGATGCGGTAGCGCATGTCGCTGGAGACAGAGGATTTCCGGCTCGGCGAGGCGGCCGGCTTCTTGGATCTGGACATTGGCCTTGTCTTTATCGGACGTTTGAACCCGCGGACGTGAACGGCTGACCGGCCGTTACGACGGAGAGCATTGAACCGCCAAGTACGCCAAGACGCCGGGGTAAAACCGTGCCAAGCTTGGGAAAGAACGATTCTTCTATCGCATTTCCCGCCTTGGCGTCTTGGCGTCATGGCGGTTCAATCGTCCTCGAGGCGAGCCCGAATTTTCGGGGTGAATCGACAGCATAAAACTACGGTTGCAGAATTGGGCTTGGTGCGGTGGTGACAAAACCCCTGTTTTCGACGGCGCCGCGGGGGGTTTTGTCACTGTCACACCGGGGACCCACTTGAAAAAGCATCGGCCGGCCATTTTGTCGGGGTTCGACTTGGGCACATTCGGGCCGGGATAGCGGACGTTGGACCGACGACAAAAAATCAGCTTCCTCTACACCTATAGCCAGGAGGTGAAGGTTTTGGACCGGTTTTGGGGCAGGACGAAGATTTTTCGGTGATATTTTTTGCCAGGGTGGAATAAAACTCCCGTTCGTTACAACTCCGCGGTCACCAGACTGGCCAGTTCCGATCGTTCGCTCTTGGCCAGCGTGATATGGCCGACGATCGGTTTGCCTTTCAGCCGTTCCACCAGATACGACAAACCGTTGCTGCTGCTGTCCAGATAGGGATTGTCGATCTGCGTGGCGTCGCCGGTGAGGACCAGTTTTGTTCCTTCCCCGACGCGGCTGGCGATGGTCTTCACTTCGTGGGGCGTGAGGTTCTGGGCCTCGTCCACGATCATGAACTGATGGGGGATGCTTCGGCCGCGGATGTACGTCAGCGGTTCCAGAACCACCTGGCTGCTTTCCATGAGCTGGGTGATCCGCTGCTCGACGCTGGAGAGGGAGGCGTGCTGCGAGTGGCTGGTCCCTTCTTGCGTGAGGCGATTGGACAAGAGATACGCGATGTTGTCGAAGATGGGCTGCATCCATGCCGTGAGTTTCTGGTCCTTGTCGCCGGGGAGATACCCGATGTCGCGCCCCAGCGGCATGATCGGCCGGGCGCAGAGCATCTTCTGATACACCTCTTCGTTGAGCGTCTTGGCCAGCCCCGCGGCCAGGGCCAGCAGCGTTTTTCCCGTGCCGGCCGCGCCGATGAGGGAGACCAGTTTTACCGAATCATCGAGGAGCAGATCGAGCGCCATGGTTTGCTGGAGGTTTCTGGGCATGATGCCGAACACCGGGCCGCGGCGGGCGCGCACCGGGGCGAGCATTCCATCGGGTCGAAACCGGGCGATGGCGGTATGGCTGGGATCAAGCTCGTCTTTCATCAGCACGAATTCGTTGACGAAAGTATCGGACAAGTCCAGGCAGATTTGTTTTTCGGAAAAGAGGCTGTTGATGGTCGCGGCCGGGACGGCCAATTCGCGCCAGCCGGTGTACAGCCGCTCGAAGTCCACTTTCTGGGCCTCGAAATCCTCGGCGAGAAGCCCCATGGCGTCGCTCTTGATCCGGGCGTTGATGTCCTTGGTGATGAAGACGACGCGCTTGCCTTCCTGGAGCAGGCCAAATGCGCAGCAGATGATGCGGTTGTCCGCGGTGTTGGCGGTCAGGCCCGGGCAGAGCTTCTGGTCCTCTTCAAGAATGATCCGCACGCGCCCCCCGGATTGCGGAATCGGCACGCCGTCGGACAGCCGGCCACGCAGCCGAAGCGAATCCAGATAGCGGATGACCGTTCGGGCATTTCGGCCCAGGTCGTCGCTGTTGGTTTTGAACTTGTCCAGTTCTTCGATGACGTCGAAGGGGATGACGACCTCGTTGTCGGCGAACATGAACAGCGCGTTGGGATTGTGAAGCAGCACGTTGGTGTCGAGGACGAAATACTTGATGTGGCC